>CAYFSD010000018.1:0-12983 GCA_964345705.1 uncultured Desulfohalobiaceae bacterium | reverse complement strand
TTTCATGGGCGCAACACTAGCCATCGAGCTCCGACCGCAGCAGCTGATCCACCAGCTTGGGATTGGCCTGCCCCTTGGTCTTTTTCATCACCTGGCCCATGAAGAAGCTCATCAGCTTGGTCTTGCCCTGCCTGTAGGAGGCCACCTCGTCGGGATTCTCCGTCAGGACCTCGCGCACGACCTCCCCGAGCTGCGATTCGTCGGTGATCTGGACGTAGCCCTTCTCCTCGACGTAGGAGGCCGGGTCCAGCCCCTGAGCGAAGACCTCGGGAAAGATCTGCTTGGCGATCTTGGTGCTGATCTTCTCTTCCCGGACCAGGTCGAGCAGCTCCGCGAGCTGCTCCGGGGCGAAGGGGCTCTCCTCCGCGCCGAGGTCCCGTTCGTTCAGCTCCCGGAGCATCTCGGAGGTCATCCAGTTGGCCACGGCCCGGGAGTCCTGGAAACGGGCCACGACCCGCTCGAAGTAGTCCGCCAGGGCCTTGTCCCCGGTCAGGGTGTCCGCCAGCTCTTCGGTGAGACCGTAATCCCGCAGAAAGCGCCGCCAACGGCTCAAGGGGAGCTCGGGCAGCTCCTGGGCCCATTCCCGGTGCTCCCGCTCCGGGACAGTGAGGGGCACCAGATCCGGGTCCGGAAAGTAGCGGTAGTCGTGGGCCTCCTCCTTGCCCCGCATGGACCGGGTTTCCCCGCTGGACTCGTCGAAGAGGCGCGTCTCCTGCACCACCTCCTCCCCGTCCTCCAGGAGGTCGATCTGGCGGTCGATCTCGTAGGCCAGGGCCTTGTGCACGAAGCGGAAGGAGTTCATGTTCTTCACCTCGGTCCGCGTGCCGTATTCCGGCCGCCCCTTGGGCCGGACCGAGACGTTGGCGTCGCAGCGAAAATTGCCCTCCTGCATGCTCCCCTGGCAGATATCAAGATAGATCAAGATGTTGCGCAGGGCCTTCAAATACGCCACGGCCTGGTCCGGAGAAAAGATGTCCGGCCCGCTGACAATCTCCAGCAGGGGCACCCCGGTACGATTCAGATCCACATAGCTCGTGTTCTCCGCTCCGTGAATGGACTTGCCCGCGTCGTCCTCCATGTGAATGCGGATGATGCGCACCTCCTGCCACTCCCCGTTGACGGGAAGCTCCAGTTTCCCCTCCTCGGCCAGCGGGGTCTCGTACTGCGATATCTGATATCCCTTGGGCAGGTCGGGATAGAAATAGTTCTTCCGGGCGAACACGGAATGATCGTTGACCCGGCACTCCAAGGCCTGGGCCAGCTTCACCCCGTATTCCACCGCCTTCTTGTTCACCACGGGCAAGGCTCCGGGCATTCCGGCGCACACGGGGCAGGTGTTCGTGTTGGGCGCCTCTCCGAAGCCCGTGGAACAGGGACAGAACAGCTTGGACCGCGTCTTGAGCTGAGCGTGGACCTCCAGGCCGATCACCGCCTCGTACTGCGTCATGCATCGCTCCTTGAGCAGGGACCTTGAGCTTCGAGATTCTCTCAGCGGGCCAGGAGCAGATAGACGCTCCCCTTGTCCTTGAGATGGCCCGCCCTGTATTTGGCCTTGGCACTCGAGCCACAGAAAAGATCCAGATGGTGGTTCGTGATCGCTCCCCCCACATCCTGGGCCGTCCCCAGGCCGGTGAGGGGCACTGTATCCTTTGCATCCCGCTCTGGCAAGCGCACCCGATAGACCAGAGGCATGCCCAGGGGAATGACGGAGGGGTCCGTGGCCAGGCTGGCCATGGGGGTCAGCTTCTTGTTCATGGCCCCGAAAGGCCCGTCGTCCCGCTTCCGGAAAAAGACGAAGCTGGGATTGGTGTCCAGGATATCCGGGAGCAGATAGGGATTGTCCTCCAGAAAGCTGGAGATGCTCCACATGTCCAGGCTGTCGGGCTCGAGGTAGCCCTGTTCTTTCAAGACCCGGCCCAGGGAGCGATAGCGCCTGCCGTTCTTGGCCGCATATCCCACGTGCTGGATGCGCCCGTCCGGGAGCTCGAGCTTGCCGGAGCCCTGGATCTGAAGAACGAAGACCTCCACGCGATCCTTGGCCCAGGCCAGGACCGGGGCCTTATCCCGGAAGTCCGGATGCTCCCGGATGGCCTCCCTGCTGTAGTAGGGCTCGATCCCTTCCTCATCCACGCGGTAGACCAGGCGCTGGCCCTCCCAGCGGGGATGGAATCGCCCCAGGTTGGCGACCCGGAGATCCTTGGGCACTCCGTAAATAGGGACGTCGTACCCGGGCCGCTTTTCCAGGCTGGCTTGGATGGTGGGCTCGAAGTACCCGGTAAACAGGGGATCCGGCTGCAACCGATAGAAGCGGAAGTGCTCCGCCAACAGCGAGGCCCCCTCCCGCTCCAGACGGGGGAGCAGAGCGATCAGGCGCTCCAGGGTGACCTCCACTCTGTCCCAGGGAATGCGCACCCCATAGACCTTGGTCCCTGGCACACCCTTTCTCCGTTGGCGTCGAACATGCTCCAGGCTCCGCTTCAGGGCCGGACGGAAGTCCTTCCAGCTGGAGAGATCCTGCCTTTCCGGGGCCATCCGCTCGGCCACGCCCTCGGCCTTCTCCGGGGCCACGGGATGCAGGCCCTTGGGCGGCGGTCCGGGGTGGCACCCCCACAACAGACACAACGTAACCAGGGCCGCTGCGCCGCAGACACGCGCGGCCCATTTCCCTTTGCTCGGGGTGTATCCATGCCTCATCCCAGGTATCCTTTGCTCCTCAATTTCCGAATATAGCTGCTGTTTTGCGGCTGCACGAATCGTAGCGGGCTCTCCGCCTCGCTGATCGCGATGCGGTCCCCGGCCTCCAGCCGGACTCCGTTCTGGCCGTCGAGAGTGAGCAGATCCTCGCCGGAGGGGCCGTCCACCTCCACGGTCACCGTGTTCCAGCTCCCCAGGACCAGGGAATGGAACCGGCTCATAAAGGGGCTCACGGGGCACAGCTCCATGGCGCTGAGCTCCGGGCTGACCAGGGCGCCTCCGGCGGCCGCGGCGTAAGCGGTGGATCCGAGCGGGGTGGAGACGATGAGCCCGTCCGCCCGAAGCTGGCCCAGATCCTCCTCGTTGCACCAGATCCTCAGCCCGATGAGCCGGGCCAACCCGGAGCGGGCCACGACGAGATCGTTGACCACCCTGCCGCGCTCCACGGTCCGCCCCCCCCGCTCGAGGCGATACTGCAGGATCGATTTGCCGGAAACGGAGAAATTCCCCTCCAGGATTCCCTGCAGACTATCGCGCCACCCTTCCGGGGACAGCTCGGTGAGAAAGCCGATCTGCCCCAGATTGATTCCCAGCAGGGGCACATCCGGCCCCCGGTCCAGCTTGCGCGCCACGCTCAGCACCGTCCCGTCCCCCCCGAGGACCAGAATCAGATCCGGCACAGTCCCTTCCAGGGAAAGTCGGGCCCCGCTCTGCTCGTTGGGCAGGATCTGGACGTCCACCTCGCGCTCAACAAACCAGCGCCCGATGAGATCGGCCAACTCCCGGGCCCGGTCGTGGCGCTCCTTGGTCACTATGACGATGCGGGAAAAGGCGTGTTCCATAGTTATGTCCCGATCTGTCGCTGCCGGGCGAAAGAAGCCGCATGAATTGCCGCGCGGAGCGAGGGCCGAGGGCTGAAAAGCCGAGCGGGGCGGCCCCCTCCGGGCCCCGGTCATATGACGTCCTCATCCCTAAGCCGGGCGATATCCCCGTCTCCGTATCCGAGCTCCCGGAGAACGATCTCCGTGTCCCGCCCGAACTCCGGCTCCTCACCCCGCACGCCCCCCGGAGTGCGGCTCATGCTCACCGGGGTGCCCAACCGCGGAACGGGCGCTCCTTCTTCCGTGGAGCTCACCATGCCCCTCTCCCGGAACAGGGGGGACTCCAGCGCCTCGGACAGGGTCCGCACCGGCTCGCAACAGGCACCGAGGTCCGAGAGCTCCCGTTCCCAGAAGGCGAGATCCCGGGAGGCGAAGACGTCGGCCACGGCCCGGATGGTCTCCAGTCGCCTGGATTCGTCGTACTGCAGGTCAATGTACTCGGCAAGCCCCAGGGTCCGGCAGAGCCGTTCCCAGAAGGGGCGCTCCAGGGCGCCCACGGCAATATAGCGCCCATCCGCGGTGGGGTAAATGGTATAGCAGGCGTACTTGTGGGAGAAGAGCGTCCGGCCGCGCCGGACCGAATCCGGATCCCGCCGGCGCAGATGCAAAAGCGCCGGGGCCAGGCTCATGGCGCAGTCCGCAATGGAGACATCCAGATACTGGCCCTGTCCGGTTCGTTCCCTGTGCCACAGGGCCATGAGGATCCCGGTGGCCGCATGGAGCCCACCGGCGATATCCGCGGCCTGGAATCCGGGAATACAGGGCGGCCCGTCCTCCGGGCCCGTGAGGTCCAGCAGCCCGGTCAGGGCGAGATAGTTCACGTCGTGTCCCGCTCGGCCCGCATAGGGGCCCGTCTGGCCGTACCCGCTCAGGGAGCAGTACACGATCCCGGGATTGAGCTCGGAGACCGCGGAGTAGCCCACGCCCAGCCTCGCCGCCACCCCCGGGCGGAACCCCTCCAAAAGCACGTCCGCGTCCCGAACCAGGGAAAAAAAGACCTCCCGTCCTTGCTCCGCCTTGAGGTTGAGCTGGATGTGCTCCTTGTTCCGCTGCACCTCGCGGAAGAAGAGATCGTCGCGGAAACGCTTGTCCTCCACGGCGATCACTCGGGCCCCGTGGTCCGCCAGGATCATGGAGCAGTAGGGGCCGGGAAAAAGCCGGGACAGATCAACCACCTTCATTCCGGAAAGGGCGCCATCGAGGGCCATAAAAAACCGCTCCGCCCGCTTGCGCGGGGGGTTGTCCGTGCGTGTGACAGGGGCTCGGGATCTGGGGAAGGAACGCCATCCGACGGAGCCTCACCCGTCGATCGGCTTGAGCCCGTTCCAGAACACGTCGGAGATGTTCTCCACCACATCGCGCAGACTGAGCTCGCCCTCGGGACTGAACCAGAAGTAGAGCCAGTGCACCGAGGCGAAGACGGTGAAGGTGAGGGTGGTCAGCTCGCAGGGACGCATGTGGCCCCGATCCATCATGCGGTTCAGGTAATTGAGCAGGCGATGGACGTTGCCCTTCTCGTACCCCTTGATCACGCGCTGTTTCTCCTCCGGAAGGGATTCGATGTCGTGGAGCAAGATCTTGTTGAAATTCTTGTGCTGCAGATAGGTGGTGGTGTAGTCGAAGAGGATGTCCGTCAGCTGCTCGCGGATCGAGGCCCCGGAGTGCTCGTTGCGGGAGATGGCCCGGCGCATGCTCTCGTCCATCATTTCCCCGCCCTGGGTGCACAGGGTGTACAGGATCTCCTCCTTGTTCTCGAAATGGTGGTACATGGCCGCCTTGCTGATCCCCACGCGCTCCGCGATCTCCCGCATGGAGGCCTTCTCGTACCCCTTGCTGTAGAATAGCTCATTGGCCTCGTCGAGGATGACCTGGGCGGTCTCGTGCCGCTCTCCCCCGCTGCTCGCGTTCATAACGGCTCCGTGGTTGACTTGTCCTCGCTTCGGGGCTCACCCTTTCGCTTCCGGACTCGAGAGGGACTCGGGTGTTTGATCTTGCGGCCCACAGCAGCTAATGTCCGTCTCGCTCCCGACAAAGGGGCTTTCCCCAGGAAAACGCGAAGATCGTACGAGGCGGCGTTTTCCTTTGTCAAGCAGCAGTGGAGGAATAGGCCGATATGTCCCTTGAGGTGAGCGTGCGTTCCGTGCCCTACACCCTGGATCGCCCCAGCGACCTGGAGACCCTGTGGGAGGCCATGGGAGAGGATGACCTCGACGAGGACGAGCGCATCCCCTACTGGGTGGAGATCTGGCCCGCGGCGATCCATCTCGCGGAGTGGATCGCGGACAACCCCGGGGAAGTGTCCGGTCGTCGCTGCCTCGACCTGGGATGCGGCCTGGGTCTTTGCTCCTGCCTCGCAGCCAAGGCCTCGGCCAGGGTCGTGGCCGTGGACAACGAATGGGACGCCGTGGGCTATACCCGGCACAACGTTCGGCAAAACGGGATCAGCCCCCCGGACGCGGTCCAAATGGACTGGCGCGGCTGCGGCTTCAAGCCGGGAAGCTTCTCCCGGGTCCTTGCGGCGGACATCGTGTACGAAAAGCGCTTCCTCGAGCCGGTGAACGCCTTCCTGGACCGGGTCTTGGCCCCCGGGGGCGCGGTCCTTCTGGCCACGCCCCGGCGCCGGACCACCGAGGACCTCTTCCGCTGGATGGGCTCCCAGGGCTGGGACTGCCGCCTCCTCGAGGAGCGGCGCATCGTGTACCGGGCCTACGACATGGAGGTCATGCTCTGGCGGCTCTGTCGATAAAGGGAACCCAAGCGTCAGGGAACAATTTCCGTTCCGATCCCAGCATTGGTAAACATCTCCAGCAGGATGGAGTTCTCCACCCGGCCGTCGATGATGTGGGTCTTTTCCACCCCGCTCTCCACCGCCTCCATGCAGCACTTGACCTTGGGGATCATCCCCCCGCTGATCTCCCCGGACTCAATGGCCCGCACCGCCTCCCTGCGGCTGAGAGTGGAGATCAGGCCGTTGCTGGTGCTCACGCCCTCCACATCCGTGAGCAGGATCATCCGCTTGGCTCCCAGGGCCTCGGCCACCGCAGCGGTCACGTCATCCGCGTTGATGTTGTACGTGGCCCCGCTCTCATCCACTCCCACGGGGGCGATGATGGGGATATATCCGTGCTTCTGCAGCGCCTCCGGCAGCGTGGTGCGGATGCGGCTCACCTCGCCCACACGGCCCAGATCGATGATCTCCGGCGGCGCGTCCTTCCTGGAGAGGACCATCTCCATCTTTTCCGCCTCGATGAGGCGTCCGTCCTTTCCGGAGAGGCCCACCGCCAGTCCCCCGCTCTGATGGATGAGGTTCACGATCTCCTTGTTCACCTTGCCCACGAGGACCATCTCCACCACGTCCATGGTGTCGGGATCGGTCACCCGCAGCCCCTGCTTGAAGGTGCTGTCGATCCCCAGCTGCTTGAGCATCTTCCCGATCTGGGGGCCGCCGCCGTGCACGATCACCGGATTGATTCCGATATACTTGAGCAAAACGATATTCAGGGCGAAGCTCTGCTTCAGCCGCTCCTCGGTCATGGCGCTGCCGCCGTACTTGATCACCACGGTCTGCCCGGAGAACTCGCGCATATAGGGCAGCGACTCCAGCAGCACCTTGGCCTTTCCCATGGCCTCCTGCATAGACACAACTCCGTTTTGCCTCTCCGTCCCCTCCATCCGGGGAGCGATTCAAGAAAAAGCCCGGGACGGAGGACCAGCCCCGATGAGGCATTTTGTTCTCACTCCAGGCAACGGCATAGCACATCCCCGCCCGAAAGGCCATAAAAAAGGCCCCCATGAAGGGGGCCTTCTCGATCGAATCAGTCGGCAAAGAGAGCGGGGCTAGGCGGCGCGCCGGTCCGCCATGTCCACGAGCACACGCTCGCGGGACTTGTCGATGCCCAGCTCCTGCCGCTTCTTGTCGATGTGGCCGATCATCATCTTGGCCATGTCGTAGGGATCCACGGCGAAGCCCCACTTGCCCATGCCCTGCTGTTCCAGGCCGTCGAAGAGCAGGTCACGGAACTTGGTGTTCTCGGTAACCGGGAAGGTCACCCCGAAGGCAGTGAACACGCCCGAGGCCACGAAGTACTGCCCGATGCTGATGGCCTTCTCGCTCATCCATTCCGGGGCGGCTCCGGCCACGGGGAGCTCGGCGATGCTGTCCCCGAGGCCGCCCTCCCGGACCATCTCCGAGGCGGCGATGAGGATGCGGCTGTTGTCCACGCAGGATCCCAGGCCCAGCACGGGCGGGCATCCCACGGCCTCGCAGACCTCGCGCAGGCCGTCGCCGGCCAGATACGCGGCCTCGGGGGTGAGCAGGCCCGCCTTGGCCAGGGAAATCTGGGAGCACCCGGTCTGCAGCACCAGGACGTCGTTCTTGATCAACTCCTTGACCAGCTCCACGTGGACCCAGTCGTGCCTCACGCGGGGGTTGGTGCAGCCGACAACCCCGGCCACGCCGCGGATGCGGCCGTTGATGATGTTGTCGTTCAGGGGCCAGTAGGAGCTGCGGAAGCTCCCGCCCAGCATGTACTTGATGTACTCGTGGGAGAAGCCGTGCACCCCGGAATTGGTGATGTTGGGGATCTCCACCTTGGCGTTCCGGTTCTTGTACCGGGCGATGGCCTTGACCACCACCTCGTCGGTGCACTCCTTGGGCTCGCGCTCCTCGAACTGAATGTGCTCCGCCCCCTCGATGTGGCACCTGGGGTTGGTGGTGAAGAGGTAGGAGTCGTAGCACTTGGCCACGGGAGCGAGGCCCTGTTTGATGCACTGCACGTCCACGGCCATGGCGTCCACGGCGCCGGTGACCAGGATGGTCTCAGTGGACATGAAGTTCCCGGCATGGGGCACGCCGTGACGGCTGAGCATCTCCGCGCCGGAGCAGCACATGCCCACCAGGTTGATCCCCTTGGCTCCCGCGTCCTGGGCTGCCTGGACCATGGACGGATCGTTGACCGAGACCAGCATGGACTCGAAGAGGTTGGGCTCGTGCCCATGGACGATGATGTTGACATGGTCCTCCTTGAGGCAGCCCATGTTCACGTCCGCCTGGACGGGAGAGGGCGTCCCGAAGAGGATGTCCGAGATCTCCGTGGCCACCATGGACCCGCCCCAGCCGTCGGACAGGGCGGTCCGGTTGATCTGCTTGGTGATGTTTTCGTACTGCTGGTCCACCCCCATGTGGGTCCGGTGCATGATCTCCATGATCTCCCGCATGGACCCGCGGGGGACGATTCCCTGCTTGCGCCAGTTCTCCAGGGTCTTCTCCGGAACGCGAGCAGCAAAGGGGATCTCCCCATCCACCTGGGTGTAGGTCCGCTCCAGCTCCTGGTAGAGCTCCTGGGCGATGTCCTGAACGGTTTTCTCCTCTGTCTGGATGCCCACGGACTGAGCCACGTCCACCAGCTTGACCGGATCCTTGACCGTGTAGTCCGTGATCTCGCCGTTGACCACTTCCCGGAAGACATCGAGCATGCTCATGCCGTGATCCGTGTGCGCGGACGCTCCGGAGGCCACCATGCGGGCGAAGTTCCGGGCCTGGATGGTGTCGATATCCGCTCCGCAGACACCCACCTTGCCGTAGGGATCCTTGGCGTTCAGCCGGCAGGGACCCATGGAGCAGTGCTTGCAGCACGCGGAATCCGCGCCGATGGGGCAGGCCTTCATGTTGGCCGCCCGATCAAAGGCGGTCTCGACCCCGTCCTTCTGGGCCTTCTGCAGCATCTGCTCCGTCGCTTTGCACGTGGTATACTCCTTTGGAGAGAGTCCCTTGGCTTGCGCTGCGTCCGTCTTTTTCTCCTTCGCCATAACATCCTCCCTTTATGGGTCGATTCAACCAAGGCCCGGCTTTGGGGCCCCTCGCGCAAATCCCTTCACAGCCGCCCTTCGGAACCGATGCCGGCAACTCCGAGGGCGCTTTCGGGCTGCCGGGGCCTCGCCGTCGTTTCGCGCCGCCAAGCGCTGCCGCCCGCATTCCGCCTGCGCGAACCGTTCCTTTGTTCCAAAGAAACGAAAACGTGTGCGTGAGCCCCTGCCTTCCCGCCTTTTTCGGGTGCTCCCGACGAGGCGGGAAATCCGGGATGCGGACCCGCGTCGCCGCGCTTTGCGGTCCTCGCGGCGAGCCGCCGCGTTTCCCCTCACCGAGGGGGATGCGCGAATCCAATCTATAACTTACTGATTTTACTCAAAATCCTGAATATTTTACGTTGTCATTGGCTCTTTGTCAAGATACGGCTGGAAATTGCTTCACTCCTCCCGAGCGCATTTTGGGGCCAACCTCGAGCTCGTCCGCCGCCAGGCCGCCTATTCCGGCTTGAGCTCCCTGGCCATCAGCTCTTCCACCGCCCTCCCGGGGGCCTTGCCCCCATAGAGGATCGCGTGGACCTGATCGGTGATGGGCAGCTCCACTCCCATGGACTCACCCAGGCGATGCAGGGCCTCCGCCGTCTTGACCCCTTCGGCCACGGCCTGCATTCCGGACAGGATCGTCTCCAGGGCCTCGCCGCGGCCCAGTCTGAGCCCCACGCGGCGATTGCGGCTCAGGCTGCCGGTACAGGTCAACACCAGATCCCCCATCCCGGAAAGCCCCATGAAGGTGCCGGTTTGTCCGCCCATGACCTTCCCCAGGCGAGCCATCTCCGCGAGACCCCTGGTGATCAGCCCGGCCCGGGCGTTCTCGCCGAAGCCGAGCCCGTCGGCGATCCCCGTGGCCAGGGCCATGACGTTCTTGATCGCCCCGCCCAGCTCCACGCCCACACGGTCCGCATTGGTATAGACCCTGAAGCGGTCCGTGGAGAGAACCCGCTGCAACTCCTCCCCCACCGCGGGATTCTCGCAGCCCAGGCTCACCGCGGTGGGCTGTCCCGCACACACCTCCTCCGCGAAGGAGGGGCCGGACAGAACGGCGTATTCCGGCTTTTTCTCTCCGAGGGTCTCGGCCACAACCGAGGACATGGGCTTGAGGCTCGTCAGCTCGATCCCCTTGCTGGCGCAGACCACGCGGGCCTCCTCGGGGAAGCGGGGCTCCGCCCGCTCCAGCACGCCGCGGAGATACTGGCAGGGAACGGCCAGAATCACGTACCGGACGCCCTCAACCGCGCTCCCGAGCTCGGAGCTGAGCCCCAGGCCGGAGCTAAGACGCACCCCCGGCAGCAGCCGCTCGTTCTCTCCGGAGCGGCGCATGCGCTCCATCTGCTCCGGATCCCTGCCCCACAGAACAACCGAATATCCCTTCCGTGCCATCAGATCGGCCAGGGTGGTCCCCCAGGCCCCGGAACCGAGCACGACGATCCTTTGATCCTGCATGTCCGCGCACCACCTCGAGCGATTTCGCTTTTAACTCCCAGCTCGCGTACCGCCAACTTTCCCATTGCTTCCGATCCTGCTTCTTGTTACATACCCCATTTTGGAAGGTCAAGATACCCTCCGAGACAGGGGCGTTCATTTCGCACGCCGCACACAGGAATCGCTGATAAAAGCAGTGAAGTGGTATTGAGGCCCCGTGCGACACACCGTGCACACCCGACCGCCAGTTCCTCGAAATTCCGAGAAAACAGCGAATCCGAGCCGACCCATGAGCCAGTCCCGAGACTTCACGCCAAAGCAACGCGCCGTCCTGCGCATCGTGCAGGAAAATCTTCCCGACTCCCCCGCTCCGTTCCGGGATATCGCGGAGTCGGCAGGGCTGACCGAATCCGAGGTCATCCACTTCCTGAGCCACCTCAAGGAGGAGGGATTCATCCGGCGCTTCGGAGCCACTCTGCGGCACCAGGTTGCCGGATACGACTGCAACGTCATGGTCGCCTGGCAGGTCGAGCCCGGGGAGGCCATGGAGGAGGTGGCCCGGGCCATGAGCGAGCGGCCGGAGATCACTCACGTCTATCAGAGGCGGACCCATCCTGAATGGCCCTTCAATCTCTACACCATGATCCACGGCCGCAACGAACGGGAGTGCCGCGAGGTGGTCCGCGAGCTGCAGGAGAGCACGGGAGTGGCCCGCTACGAATTCCTTTTCAGCCAGGACGAGCTGAAAAAGACATCCATGCGCTACTTCTGATCCCGGCCCCAAAGAGCCCTGAACACATCTCTTTCCCGGCCAAAACCGGGCACAACCAAGTAGGAAAGTGCCGCGAGGGACTGCATCCGCCCTCCGCCTCGCGGCGGAGCTTTTGATAATCCCAAGATCAAAACGCCCCCAACAGGGCGAAGCCAACGCCAGAAGCAAGGAGTAGAGACCATGACCCGTTCCACGGAACTCAATGCCAAGGCCAGGGAGCTCATCCCCGGAGGCGTGAACAGCCCCGTGCGCTCTTGCCGCAGCGTGGGCGCGGAGCCCCTCTTCATCCGAGAGGGGCACGGAAGCCGCATCGTGACCGAGGACGGCCAGGAGATGATCGACTTTGTCCTCTCCTGGGGCCCCCTTCTCCTCGGTCACGCCCACCCGGAGGTCCTGCGGGCCGCCCACGAGGCCCTGGACAAGGGCTCCAGTTTCGGAGCCCCCTGTACCGGTGAGCTAGAGCTGGCCGAGCTGATCATCGACGCGCTCCCCTCAGTGGAAATGGTGCGCCTGGTCAACTCCGGAACCGAGGCCAGCATGAGCGCCATCCGGGCGGCGCGGGCCTATACGGGCCGCAACAAGATCCTCAAGTTCGAGGGCAACTACCACGGGCATGTGGACAGCCTTCTGGCCCGGGCCGGGTCCGGCGTGGCCACTCTGGCCATTCCGGGAACCCCCGGGGTTCCCGAGGACACGGTCAAGGACACCCTGATCGCCCCGTACAACGACCCCCAGGCGGTGCGGGACATCTTCGCCCAGCACGAAAATGAGATCGCCGCGGTCATCCTGGAGCCCGTGGCCGGCAACATGGGCACCGTGGTCCCGGACACGGAGTTCTTGACCGAGCTTCGCCGCATCTGCAGCGAACACGGCAGCCAGCTCGTCTTCGACGAAGTCATCTCCGGATTCCGGGTCGCCTACTCCGGGGCTCAGGGCTATTTCGGCGTCACTCCGGACCTGACCTGTCTGGGCAAGATCATCGGCGGCGGTTTCCCCGTGGGCGCCGTGGGCGGCCGCAAGGAGGTCATGGAGATGTTCGCCCCGTGCGGCACCGTGTACCAGGCCGGCACCCTGGCCGGAAATCCCGTGGCCATGGCCGCCGGAGCGGCCACCCTGCGCACTCTGTCCAAAATGAACTACGGTGAGCTGGAGCGGCGCACCCGCGACTTCGCCAGCCAGATGCGGCAAATCCTGGAGCAAAAGGCCGGGCCCGTGCAGCTGAACCACATCGGCTCCCTTTTCACCCTGTTCTTCACCCCGGATCCGGTGACCGACTTCCCCTCGGCGCAAAAGACGGACACCGAGGTCTACGGGGCCTTCTACAGACAGATGCGGGAGCAGAACATCTACCT
>CAYFSD010000017.1:0-13017 GCA_964345705.1 uncultured Desulfohalobiaceae bacterium | reverse complement strand
GTTTTTCCCCGTGTGATCCCGGATCCCGGACATCATAAAATGCCCGGCGAAAAAAAGGAGCAGATCCGAAGACCAGCTGATTCAAAAAACCCCGTGCCCGTGGTCGTGGATGCTGAGGCCTTGAGGTGGTGAATAGTTACAATTTGAATTTCGAATTTTTAGCCGATCAGCAGCAGCTTGTCGTCCTTCTTCACCTGATCCCCCTCCTGGCAGAGGATCTTTTGCACGGTCCCCTCCGCGGGGGCGGTGAGGGTGTTCTCCATCTTCATCGCCTCGAAGACCAGGAGCGTGTCCCCCTGGCTGACCCGGTCCCCGACCTGGACGTGCAGGGAGATGATGGTCCCGGGCATGGGGGCGTTCACCGGCTCGCCCTCGCCTCCGGACGCGGCAGCTGCCGGCTCTTCCCGTGCCGGCGCCGGTTCGGGCTCCGTAGATCGGGCCGGGGCCTCGCCTTCGGGGCGGGCGTGCTGCACGGAGGTGACCACCGTTTCCCCGCCGATCTGCTCCAGGTCCACGCGGAAGAATTCCTTGTTGATGTACACGTTGTAGGAGCTCATGTTCTCCGAAGGCTCCGGAAGCTCCATGACCTGCCCCTTGCGGGCCTTCTCCACGAGCTCCTGCTCCCGCTCGGCCTCCTCCATGGTCTTGGGCCGCATGTCCTCGGGCACTTCCTCGTGCCCGTACTTCATGCGCAGGAAGCGCTTTCCCGTGGTGGGGTACAGGGCGTAGATCAGCACATCGTCGATATCCTTGGCCAGGTCCCTCACTTCCTCGCGGGCCTTGTCCAGCTCGGGCTCCAGGATGTCCGCGGGGCGGCCGGTAAAGGGCTCCTGGCCGCGGGGATGATTGGCCAGGGCCTTGGCCTGGACAGTCGGGTCGATGGGGGCCGGGGTCTGGCCGTAGAGCCCGAAGCAGAGATCCTTCACCTGCTCCGTGATCATGGTGTAGCGCTCCTGGGGCGTATCGAAGAGGACGTTGTACACGGTCTGGGTCCCCACGATCTGGCTGGTGGGGGTCACCAGGGGGACCTGCCCCAGCTCCTTGCGCACGCGGGGCAGCTCCTCGAAGACCTGATCCAGCTTGTCCAGGGCGTCCATCTCCTTGAGCTGATTGAAGAGGTTGGAGAGCATGCCCCCGGGAGTCTGGTGCAGGAGGACATTGGTGTCGATGATGGACATGCTGTCGTTCAGCAGGTGCCGGTACTTGGGGGAGATGTCCGTGAAGTGCTTGGAGCACCGGGTGAGCTGGTTCAGGTCGAAGCCCGTGTCCCGGCTCGTCCCCCGCAGGGCGGCCACGAGGGGCTCCAGCCCGGGATGGGAGGTGCGGTAGGCCCAGGGGGAGAGGCAGACGTCGATGATGTCCACCCCCGCCTCGATGGCCTTGAGCATGGCCATGTCCGCCATCCCGGAGGTGAAGTGGCTGTGCAGGTGGATGGGGGTGTGCAGCTCGTCCTTGAGGGCCTTGATCAGGAAATAGGCGTCGTAGGGATCGATGATCCCGGCCATGTCCTTGATGCAGATGGTGTCCGCCCCCATGTCCTCCAGCTCCTTGGCCTTGTCCAAATAGTACTGGAGGGTGTAGACTTCGCCGCCCATGCGCTGTTGGGTCAGGGAATAGCTGATCGCGCCCTGGAAGTGCTTATCCTGCTCCTTGATGACCTTGATCACGGTCTGGAAGTTGCGGAAGTCGTTCAGCGCGTCAAAGACGCGGAAGACGTCGATCCCGTTCTTGCAGCAGCGCTCGGTGAAGGCCTCGGCAACGTCGTCCGCGTAGTGGCGGTAGCCCACGAGGTTCTGCCCCCGCAGGAGCATGGAGAAGGGCGTGTTGGTGATGTATTTCTTCAGGGTCCGGATGCGCTCCCAGGGATCCTCGCCCAGGAAGCGGTGCATGGTGTCGAAGGTGGCCCCGCCCCAGACCTCCATGGCGAAGAAGCCCACCTGGTCCATCTCCTCCGCGATGGGCACCAGGTCCTCGGTCCGTCCGCGGGTGGCGAACAGGGATTGATGTCCGTCCCGAAAGGTCAGGTCCTGGATCCGGAGCGGATTGTCCTTCTCGATGGCCTCGTCCTGGGTCCCTGCCTCCAGATTTCCCAGCCTCTCTCGCATATGCCTGTCTCCTCTTGGCTCCGGCATTCCCCGCCGCGGAGGGGCCTGCTGCCGGAGGAACGGTTTCTTGTGCCCCGCGGCCACGGGTGTCTTCGTTGAAAGCGCGCCATCCGTCAGTGAAAGGCGGAAAGCATGACCCCGGCGGCGACCGCCGAGCCGATCACCCCCGCCACATTGGGCCCCATGGCGTGCATGAGCAGAAAGTTGTCCGGCCGCTCCTGCTGTCCCACTGTCTGCGAAACGCGGGCCGCCATGGGCACGGCGGAGACGCCCGCGGAGCCGATGAGGGGGTTGATTTTCTTCCTGGTGAAGAGGTTCAGCAGCTTGGCCAGAAGCACGCCGCAGGCCGTGCCCACGCAGAAGGCCGCGATGCCCAGGGCCATGATCTTCAGCGTCTTCATGTTGAGGAAGGCCTCGGCGCTGGCCGTGGCCCCGACGGTGATGCCCAGGAAGATGGTTACGATATTGATAAGCGAGTTCTGGGCCGTGTCCGAGAGGCGATTGGTCACTAGGCATTCCCGGAGAAGGTTGCCGAACATGAGCATGCCCACCAGGGGCGCGGCATCGGGCAGAAAGAGCAGCACCAGAACGGTGACCATGATGGGGAAGATGATCTTTTCCCGCTGCGTCACGGGACGCATCTGTTCCATGGCGATCCTGCGCTCCTGCCTGGTGGTGAAGAGCCTCATGATGGGCGGCTGGATAATGGGGACCAGGGCCATGTAGGAATACGCCGCGACAGCGGTGGCCGCGAGCATGTGTGGCGCGAGCAGGGAGGCCAGGTAGATGGTGGTCGGGCCGTCCGCTCCGCCGATGATGGCGATGCTCGCCGCCTCGGGATGGGTGAAGCCCAGGGCGATGGCGCCGAGGAAGGTGGTGAATATGCCGAACTGGGCCGCCGCGCCCAGGAGCAGGCTCTTGGGATTGGCGATCAGGGGGCCGAAGTCGGTGAGCGCGCCCACACCCATGAAGATGATGGGGGGGAAGATGCCCAGCTTGTCCCCCTGATAGAGGTAGTAGAGGAGCCCGCCGATCTGTTCCGTCTTCATGGAGTCGCCGCTTATGTCCATAACCGGCGGCGCCATGAGCCCAGTCATGGGCAGATTGATCAAAAGCATGCCGAAGCCGATGGGCACCAGCAGCAAGGGCTCGTATTTCTTGGCGATCCCCAGGTAGAGAAGCCCCATGGCGATGAGGAGCATGAAGATGTGTCCCGGGCTCAAATGGGCGAGTCCGGTGGAGTTGATGAAGATGAGAAGCCTGTCCAGCATTGCGCCTCGCTCCTGTTCGGCTCCGGGCTCAATTTCTGCAGCCGGTCGGTTGGCTTTTGCTGCGCTCGGTTTGCTCCTTACGCGTCGGAAAAAAATCAGTTATAGGGCACCATATAGGGGGATTTGTGCGAGCGCGTGCGCTGCACCCGCTTGTACGCGGCGACCGCCGCGGAGATGGCGGCCACGTGTTCCCCTTGGTCGCGAACAACAGTCCGCCCTTGCGGGCCCTGCTCCGGTGAAGCGGCTGTCGGCGCCTCGGAGCGCGTCTGGGTTACGGGCGCGGATTCGCCGGCCTCGCGGTTGACCATCCAGCCCAGGGTGGCAACCGCTCCGTAGAGAAGGGTCAGGATGATCAGCACCATTCCCATTCCCAGGATGGTCAGCTGCACTCCCACGATCATGTCGCTCATGCCGTGCTCCGCTTCAGGGATGGCCTTGGCTCGGGCTGGCAGGGGGCGGGGAGCGCCTCGCGCCGTCCGGGCCAGAGGGGCAGGTTTTCGGTTGCAGGGGCGAGCCGGAAATGAGCCGGCACGTTCCGGGCCGGAGCGATGAACGCTCCGGCCCGGAAACGGCCGCCGGCTGGCTGCTTCAGGTTATTCCGCGAGGTCCAGGGCCTTCTGGATGCGCTGCTCCCCGATCACGTCGTAGAACTCGGGGTAGATTTCCTGCATCTCGGACTTCCAGGCCTTGAACTCCTCGTCGGTCAGCTCGTGGATCTCCACCTCGCCGGACTCGCGGATCTTCTCCAGCTGACTCATGTTCAGCTCCTTGGCCTTCTTCCGCTCGTACTCGGTGGCGTCTGCCACGCACTCTAGGATGGTGTCCTGCAGGTCGCTGGGCAGCTTGTTCCAGAACATCTGGTTGGTGACCAGCATGTAGCCGAGATAACCGTGATTGCTCAGAGTCAGGTGCTTCTGCACCTCGTGGAACTTCTTGGTGTAGATGTTGGAGATGGTGTTCTCCTGACCGTCCACCACGCCCTGCTGCAAGGCGCTGTACACCTCGGAGAAGGGCAGCACCTGCGGGCTGGCGTCAACCGCCTTGAACTGGGCTTCCAGCACCTTGGAGGACATGATGCGGAACTTCTTGCCCGCCACGTCCTCGGGCATGCGGATGGGGGTGTCCTTCAGGGAGAACTGCTTGAACCCGTTGTCCCAGTAAGACAGGCCGAGCAGATTCTGCTTCTTGACCATCTCCAAAAGCTCCTGGCCCACACTGCTGTCCATGAACTTGTACAGATGGTCCCGGTCCTCGAAGAGGAAAGGCAGGTCGAAGATCTGCAGCTCGGGCACGAACCCGGTGAACTTGGAGAAGCTGGGGCAGGCCATCTGGATGCTGTTCATCTGCAGGGCCTCAATGGCCTCGCGGTCCGAGTACAGGGCGGCGTTGGGATAGACTTCCACCATCACACGGCCGTCGGTGCGCTCCTCCACGAGCTTCTTGAACTTGTTGGCCGCCTGGCCCTTGGGGGTGTCCACCGCGACCACATGGCTGAACTTGATGGTGTACTCCGCGGCGAAGGACGGTGCCGCCGTCGCCAGCAGAAACACCGCCATCAGACCGATGCATAGGGATTTGACTTTCATGAGCCCCTCCTTGGTTTTCTCGGTTCACGGAATACCTGTTCTCACTATATGATCCGGGCCGTATCTGTTTCAACCGCCCGGGATCATCCGTAGATCATCTCCGGAATGAACAGGGAGATCTGCGGCACGTAGGTGATGATGGCCAGGCCGCACAAGAGGGCCAGGAACCACGGCAGCGAGGCCTTGATCGTCTGCTGCAGGGTCAGGCCGGATATGCCGCTGGCCACGAAAAGGTTGAGGCCCACCGGCGGAGTGAGCATGCCGATCTCCATGTTCACCGTAATGATCACCCCCAGATGGATGGGGTCGATGCCCAGCTGCATGGCGATGGGGAAGATGAGCGGGGCCAGGATCATGATCAGGCTGGAGGGCTCCATGAAATTGCCCGCCAGCAGGAGCATGAGATTGATCACGATGAGGAAGGTGTACTTGTTCAGGTCCAGGGCCATGATGAAGTTGGCCAGATCCTGGGGCATCTGCTGCGTGGTCAGGATATGGGCGAAGACCATGGCGTTGGCGATGATGAACATGATCATGGCCGCGGTTGCCGCGGCCGTGTTGATTGTATTTGGGATATCCTTCCACTTCAGGTCGCCGTAGATGAACTTGGCGGTGATGAAGGCGTACACCGCCGCCACGGCGGCGGCCTCGGTGGGGGTGAACAGCCCGCCGTAGATCCCGCCGATGACAATGATGATGACCAAAAGGCCCCAGATGGCGTCCTTGAAGGCGGCCCAGATCTCGGAGAGCGGGGCCATGGGCTTTCGTTCGTGGCCGCCCATGACCGCGGCCACATAGGTCACTGCCATGAGCATCAGGCCCAGGAAGGCGGCGGGTAGGATGCCCGCCATGAACAAGGCGCCGATGGACTGGTCCACCGTGACCCCGTAGACGATGAGGATGATGGACGGGGGCATGAGGATGCCCAAGGAGCCGGAGGAAACGATGGAGCCCACGGAGAAGCGCTCGCTGTACCCGTCCTCCTGGATGGCACCGATCATGATGGAGCCGATGGCCGCCACCGTGGCCGGGGAGGACCCGCTCACCGCGGCAAAGATGACGCAGGCGAAGATCGCGGACATGGGCAGCCCCCCGGGCAGGTGGCCCACCAGGGCGCGGGCGAAGCGGATGATACGGTGCGCGGTCCCGCCCTGGGCCATGAAGTTGCCCATGAGCACGAACAAGGGGATGGCCATGAGGGCGAACTTGTTCAGGGAGACGAAGAGCTTCTGGGCGATGGTCATGGGCGTGGTTCCGGTGAAGAACACCATGAACACGGAGGCGGAGATTCCCAGGGACAGGGCAATGGGCACTCCGGCCAAAAGGAGGGCGAAGAGGATACCGAAGAGGATGAAGGGTTCCATGGGTGTTAGCTCCTAGACGGCTTGCTGCTCGGTGGACGGGGCCTTTTCCGGTTCCTTCATGATCGCGTCGTAGGTGAACTCGGACACTGGGGTGATGATGGTGCGGTAGAGCTTGAGCAGAAGCTGGTAGATGGCGATGCTCATGGACATGGGCACCACGGTGTAGATGATCCAGAAGGGAATGCGCAGCTCCACCTCGATCTGGCCGAACTGCATGCTGAACAGGATGAAGTCGATGGCCCACTTCACCAGGAACCCGAGGAATACCATCATGAGAACCAGATTGACCAGCAGCAGATACTTGGCGATGGCCCGGGGGAAGTTCTCGATGAGCACGGTGACCCCGATGTGCATCCCGATCTTGAATCCGTGGGCCGCTCCGAAGAGGGCGGACCAGATGAAGAGGTACTCCGTGAGGGGGGCGGCCCAGGTGATGGAGGAGCCGAGGGCGTAGCGGCCCACCACGTTGATAAAGGCCACGAGGGTGGCCGTGGACATGCAGACCACCATGATGGTGGTGCTGAACAGGCTGATGGCGTCGTCGATGCGCTGTGCTGCTGACATGGCTGAATCCGCCTCGAATGCCGTGTTTGTTGGTGAAAGCTGTTTCGCGGGGTTAACACCAGTCATGGACAGGGGAAAAGCATCCCCTGTGCCCGAGGAGAGTGTGCCTTTCATGATAAACGGAACATAGCCTGGACCGAAGTGTCAGACAATCGCGAGAATTCTGATTGCCGGTTCAGCATAGTTCTTACTGGAGTATCAGAAAAATTCTGACAAGACACTAGATGATATTGTGCTGATGGGCGAAGCGGGAAATATCGGCATTGTTGCGCAGGCCCAGCTTCTTGAGGATCCTCTGGCGATGGGTGTCCACCGTCTTGACGCTGATATTGTAGGATTCCGCGATCTCCTGGTTGGTGGAGCCCAGGGCCAGGCGCTTAAGGACCTGGAGCTCGCGCATGGAGAGCAGGCCGGGCAGATCCTTTTCCGAGCCCTTTCTGGCGAATTGCAGGGCCAGCGCCTCGGCCACCTCCTCGGGAAAGAAGTGCTTTCCCGCGCTCACCTTGCGGATGGCCTGCACCAGCTGCTCCGAGGCGGACCGCTTGGTGATGTAGCCCATGGCCCCGGCCTGGACCGCGCGGAACATGTACTGCCGGTCCTCGTGCACGGTCAGGACCACGATGGGCAGCTGGGGATAGTGCGCCAGGAGCCGGCTGATGAGCTCCAGCCCGTCGATGTCGGGCATGGAGATGTCGATCACCGCCACGTCCGGCTGCTCCGCCAGGGCCGCCTCCAGGGCCGTGGCCCCGTCCGGGGCCTCGGCCAGGACCTCCATGTCCCCGCAGTCCTCAATGATGCGGCGCAGCCCGTCCAGAACGATGCTGTGGTCGTCCGCCAGGAGTATCTTCACGGCTGGTCTCCTTGCCCTGGGTTGGCGTGCGGCGTCTCCTCGGGGTTCCGTCTCAGGGGGATGCGGCAGGTCACGACGGTTCCCCCTCCCGAAGAACCGGTGAGGTGAAGCTCCCCGCCCACGATATGGGCCCGCTCCTGCATCCCCGTGATCCCGAATCCGTGGAAGTCGCCCTCGCGGGGCGGGCCGATTCCGTTGTCCCGCACCTCCAGAAGGAGGTGCTCATTTTCCCGCCGCATGCCCACCTCTATCTGCGTGGCCCGGGAGTGGCGCACGCTGTTGGTCAGCGCCTCCTGCACGATGCGGTACGCCGCGGTGGATTCCGTTTTGGGCAGCTCGGGCACGTCCTGCTGCTCGAAGATGCAGGCCATGCCGGTCCGTTTTTCGTAATCCGCAACCAGGGACTCCACGGCGTCGATGAGCCCCAGGTCGTCCAGCACTCCCGGCCGGAGCTCATGGGACAGGCGGCTCACGTCGTCCAGGGTCTTGTCGATGTGCTCCCGCATGGTCGCGGCCCGACGCCAGGCATCCTCGTCCTTTCCCTCGAGATGGGAGGCCAGCCAGACGCAGTCCATGCGCAGGGCGGTGAGCATCTGGCCCAGCTCGTCGTGGAGCTCCCGGGAAATGGCCTCCCGTTCCCGCTCCTGGTCCGCGATGATGTTCCGGGAGAGGTTGCGCAGCCTGTTCTGGGCCCGCTGCAGCTCGGTGATGTCCGTGAGGATGCCGCACAGGGCGTTGATTCGCCCCTCGTCGCTATAGATGGGGAACTTGATGGAGAGGTAGGTGTGCCAGCCGTCGGCCAGCTCCAGCCGTTCCGTGAAGCGGGCGGCGGTTCGGGTCTGCAGGACCTGGCGATCGTTCTCCGCGATCTGGGCCGCGAAGTCAGGGGGCAGGATCTCCTCGTCCCTCCTGTCGTGGACATCCTCCTCCTGGAGGGAGAGGATTTCCAGGAAGCGGTCGTTGACCAGGCGATAGGTCCCGTCCGGGTTCTTCAAATAGATCAGGGCCGGGGTGTACTTCAGGATCCCGGTGAACTCCTGGGTCCGCTGATTCACCAGGCGTTCCAGCTGCCGGGAATACTGGCTCAGCTTTTCCTTGGTCCGCTGCAGCTCCTCCTGCTCCTTCTTGCGCTGGGTGACGTCCACGGACACGGCCAGGGTGCGGCTGATCTCCCCCCGGTCGTTGAGAATGGCGTTGCAGGTGAGCAGGATGTTCATCACCGAGCCGTCCTTCTTGACCAGCTCATAGGGCACGTCCCGGCAGAAGCCGGTGCGGAAGAAGTAGGGCAGGATCGTCTTTTCCGCGTAATCCCTGGAGCTGGGGGTCAGAAAGTCGGTGAGCCCGCGGCCCAGGACCTCCTCGCGGCTGTACCCCGTGGCCTCGAGCCAGAAGTCGCTCACCTGGATCAAGCGATACTCCGTGTCGATGGAGTGCAGCATGGCCGGGGTGTTGTGGTAGAGGTAGCGGTAATCCCGTTCGCTGCGGCGCAGGTCCTCCTCCGCCCTGCGTCGCCTGGTCAGCTCCTTTTCCGCCCGGGTGTAGAGGAAGAAGACGTAGAGCCCGATGAGCAGGCAGAACCCGGCGACCAGGGGGCCGAGGATCCGGACCAGGGGCTGCTGTACGCTGCTCAGCACGCTCTGCTCGGAACGCATGTAGATGAGCTCCCACCCCGGGAAACGGGGCAGGCTTCGGGAGTAGGCCAGGTGGACCTCTCCGTCGGGGCTTTCCACCCGGTCGCCCTCGATGTCCCATCCCATCCAGGGCCAGGGGCCCTGGCCGAATTGCAGGGACTTCCGGATGCCGCGCCGGTCCTCCGCCGTGAGCCGGACGGTGCTCTTGTGCAGCCAGTCGTCCCGGTTGCTGATGAAGATGATCCCGTGGGGGTCGCGCACAAGGAAGGTCCCCTGGTCCACGGCGAGGAGCTTGGTCTCCACGTACTCCACCGAGGCCTTCATGACCGCCACACCGACGATTTCCCGGCTGTCCTCCGCGTACACCGGGTGGCTGGAGTAGACGCCCCGCTCGTCGGAGGTGGTGCCCAAGGCCAGGTACACGTCCGGCCGCCCGGAGATGGCCTTCTGAAAATAGGGGCGGAAGCTGAAGTTCTGGCCCACGAAGCTGTCCGGCTTGTCTCTGTTGCTGGAGGCGACGGTCTCTCCGCTCTCGTCCATGAGGTAGCAGACACTCGCCCCGAAGCTGGCGGCGAAGCGGTCCAGCATCGCGTTGGCCCCGCGCAGATGGGCGGGCTCATCCGTGCGCAGGGCCCTTTTCAGCTCCTCCATTTTCGACAGGGCCCGGGCCGGCTGCTCGAACTGGGTGAGGTATCTGTGCAGGGTCCGGCTCAGGTTGGTGGCCGTGGTGCGGCAGCGGCTTTCCGCCTCCTCCAGGGCGGCGTCCTTCATGGCGCTGTAATAGAGATAGCCCCCGATGCAGACCAGGATCACGGTCTGCACGGCGAAGAGGATCAGGATGCGGCGCAGCTTCAATCATGTCTCCAGGGTCGGGGTCTTCGGCCCAAGGACGAGCTTCCGGGAAAATTGATTGCCAATGGATTCTAGGGGCAAAAGGCGGCGAAGACAAGGCCCGCCCCGGTCCGGATAGAACTCCTTGATCAGTGCCCACTTTCGGGGTCACGACCAGCCTGTTCCGCTGGTTGAATAATTTGTTCCCTGTTTCACAAAAGCGGCGGCAGCTTTATATGGGACACATGCACGCGTTGCTTGCTGGGTTGGGTGGGTGAAACCCTAGGGGCCCGCCTGTTGAGGCAACCTGCTGTAAACTGAGTTCATATTTGAGAATAAGGACGCATGATCGAATTGATTAGAAAAAATGATTGGCCATGTTTTTGGTTTTTGGTTATCTTGTTATAAATTTCACGAAGGGTTGCGGCCGATTCACGAGCCCCATGGCGAGAAGTCGTTTGCTCCCGTTGTGAAGCGGAACAAGCGGTCCTGCCTCGAGACTTCATGAACAAACAGGAGGGAGCGATAATGCGGCGAGTGTTTTGCGATTGCCTGATAATCATCGGCTGGCTGGGACTGATCGGGATTCCCTTTACCTTCGGCGGGAGTCTCTCCATATCCGCGGTTAGCTTTCTTTTGGCCACTGTACTGGAAACCACGGGTATCGAAGAAAATACGGCCTAGCGGCCCATGCGTTCACCCTCCCTTCCCTGACACACTCCCCAACGGGATGCCTTGCATCCCGATCCCAAGAAGTTTATTTTCCGCTCGGGCGGGCGCGCGTCCCGCCCGAGCCTTTTTGCGCCCATTCCCTTTTCCCGGAATTGAGTGCCGCATCGCGAGGGGGCGACGGATTGCCGTCCGCTTTTTTCGCGAGACAGGAAAGGGGAAAGGGAGTATTCCATTGGCTGCGGTCGGCGAGGTGACAGTTTTCTCACGGCTTAGGTGATTCCACGTGAGGACCTCATTCCTTGGGTAACAAACAACAGCTTTTTCCGGTCCCGGCCGGATAAATGAGCTGGGGGAGCGTATGAGTCAGCAGGATGCGGAAAAGATCATCTATTCCATGCGGGGTGTGGGCAAGCACTACAAGGGACAGCCAGTGCTGCGGGACATTTCCCTGTCCTATTTCTACGGGGCCAAGATCGGGGTCATCGGTCTGAACGGATCGGGCAAGAGCACGCTTCTGCGCATCATGGCGGGCGTGGATCAGGACTTCGAGGGCGAGACCCATCTGGCCCCGGGATACAGCGTGGGCTATCTGGAGCAGGAGCCCCAGCTGGACGAGTCCAAGACAGTGCGCGATGTGGTGGCGGAAGGGGCCCGCGAGACCTTCGACCTGCTGGACGAGTTCGAGCGGATCAACGAGCAGTTCGCCGAGCCCATGGACGACGAGGCCATGCAGAACCTCCTGGAGCGGCAGGCGGAGGTGCAGAACCAGCTGGACGCCATCGGCGCCTGGGATGTGGAGAGCCAGCTGAAGATGGCCATGGAGGCCCTGCGCTGTCCCCCCGGAGACACCCCGGTGGAGGTCCTGTCCGGTGGCGAGCGGCGCAGGGTGGCCCTGTGCCGGCTGCTCATCCGGCAGCCGGATATCCTCCTCCTGGACGAGCCCACCAACCATCTGGACGCGGAGACCATGGTCTGGCTGGAGCACCATCTCCACGCCTACCACGGCACGGTGATCGCCGTGACCCACGACCGCTACTTCCTGAACAACGTGGCCGGGTGGATCCTGGAGCTGGACCGCGGGCACGGCGTGCCCTGGAAGGGCAACTACGCCTCCTGGCTGGAGCAGAAGAAGACCCGCATGGACACGGAGAAGAAGGGGGACAAGCACTGGCGGACCACCCTGGAGCGGGAGCTGGAATGGATCGGCATGTCCAACGAGCAGCGCCACGCCAAGAACAGAGCCCGGATCGAGAACTACGACCAATTGCTCAGCCGCGAGTCCGGCAGCGGGGTGGAGGATCTGGAGATTCCCATTCCTCCCGGGCCGCGCCTGGGGGACGTGGTGGCGGAGGCCGACGGCGTGCGCAAGGGGTTCGGGGACACCCCGCTCATGGAGGATCTCTCCTTTCTGGTCCCTCCCGGGGCCATCGTGGGCATCATCGGACCCAACGGGACGGGCAAGACCACGCTCTTCCGCATGATTACGGGCCGGGAGGAGCCGGATGCCGGAAGCCTGAGGCTGGGGTCCACGGTTCAGCTGGCCTATGTGGAGCAGAGCCGGGAGCGCCTGGATCCGGAGCAGACCGTCTGGGAGGCGGTGAGCGAGGGCCGGGACACCATCAAGCTCGGGGACCGGGAGATCCGCTCCAGGGCCTATATCGCCCGGTTCAACATCACCGGCTCGGAGCAGCAGAAGAAGCTCGGCGAGCTCTCCGGAGGGGTGCGGAACCGGGTGCATCTGGCCATGATGCTCAAGGAGGGGGCCAATCTCCTGCTTCTGGACGAGCCGACCAACGATCTGGACGTGAACACCATGCGCGCCCTGGAAGACGCGCTGCAGAGCTTCGCCGGCAGCGCCATGGTCATCAGCCACGACCGCTGGTTCCTGGACCGGGTGGCCACGCACATCCTGGCCTTCGAGGGGCAAGGGGAGGTGCTCTGGTTCGAGGGCAACTTTTCCGAATACGAGGAGGACAAGCGCAAGCGGCTCGGGGCCGATCCGGACGGCACGGCCCGGAGCAAGCACCGTAAGCTCAAGCGCTAGTCGGCTGCTTCGGGCCTGAGGGCTGCTGTTCGAGGAGCCCGTACGGATGGGGAGAATATCTCCGATCCGTGCGGGCTTTTTTTATGCTTGCGAGATGGT
>CAYFSD010000016.1:0-13082 GCA_964345705.1 uncultured Desulfohalobiaceae bacterium | reverse complement strand
TATGATGTCCGGGATCCGGGATCACACGGGGAAAAACCAGTCGAATGCCGGGAAAGGGACCTATTCAGAGCCGAAGTCCGGTTGATTCAAAAAACCCCGTGTCGGCTTACGGTTCGACAAGGTGGTGAATAGTTACAGTGGCCGAACCCAAAAAGCCCCGGATCGGTCGGCGGAAACCGATCCGGGGCTTTCGCATATCCCGGGACCTCGTTCACCGCGGCGAGCGTCATCCGCACCGCCCTCCGCGGTCCGGGGCATCAGTATTCCCTGGGCAGCTCATCCAGCTCGGCCTTGGTGAACACCGGGCCGTCCTTGCACACGTAGTGCGGGCCGACGTTGCAGCGGCCACAAATACCGATGCCGCACTTCATGCGGTTCTCCAGGCTCATGATGATCTGGTCCCCGGTCCAGCCGCATTTGTCCAGCACCGGCTGGGTGAACTTGATCATGATCGGAGGGCCGCAAACCAGGGCCACGGCGTTTTCCGGGCTCGGAGCGACCTCCTCGGCGATCTGGGGCACGAAGCCGACGTACTTGTCCCAGCCTTCCACATGATTGTCGATGGTGATGTAGGTGTTCACATCACTTCGCTGATCCCACTCCTCGAGCGTGTCCTTGTACAGGAGCATGCCCGGAGTCCTCGCTCCGTAGACAAAGGTGATCTCGCCGTAGTTGTCCCGGTTGTCCGGATGCAGCAGCCAGACCATGGTGGAGCGCAGGGTGGTCACCGCATAGCCCCCCGCCAGGATGACAATGTTCTTGCCCCGCATGTCCTGCAGGGGGTAGGGATTGCCCAGGGGGCCCCGCACCCCCATGATATCCCCTTCCTTCATGCTGTGCAGTCTGCTGGTGACCAAGCCCGCCTTGCTCACGGTGAAGGTCAAATGATCGCCTTCCGTGGGGCTGGAGGCAATCCCGATGGGGCATTCACCGTACCCCGGGACGGAGAGCTCGGCGAACTGGCCCGGCAGATAGGTGAAGGCCTCGGCGTCCTCCTGGTTCAGGAACTCCAGGTCGAAGGTCCGGAGGCTCCTGTCCTCGGTCGCGATCTCGATATTGCGAATGCGGACCGGATAGGGCAAATAGGGATTCTTCATAACGTTCTCGCTTCATTCGCCGATTTGTTCATTCATGCTGTTCACCACGCTGCGCACGTCGATATTCACCGGACACTTGGAGGTGCATCTGCCGCAGCCGACGCAGCCGATCACCCCGAATTTGTCCGGCATGTACTTGAACTTGTGCATGAACCGCTGCCGGACACGGTCCTTCTTGGCGCCCCTGGGGTTGTGCCCCGAAGTGTGCTGGGTGAACAGCCAGCTCATGCAGGTGTCCCAGACACGAATGCGCTGGCCGAAGTCGTCCTGGGTCTCGTCCTGGATGTCGAAACAGTGGCATGTGGGGCAGTAGAAGGTGCAGGTCCCGCAGTTGATGCAGGACTCGAAGATCCGGTCGAAGCAGGGATGCTCGTATTCCTCCAGGACGTTCCTGGCCCGGATGCTCTCCATGGCGATGCCCCGGGTGATGGCAGCTTCAGCCGCCTCCTTCTGCTTGGCGGCGTCCTCCGTGTCCCCGGGCTCTGCCTGCTCCAGGTCCGCTGTCAGGCTTTCCCCCGTATCGGTCAGGGGTCTGACCAGGAGGCGATCCCCCAGATCCACCAGGAGCACGTCCAGGCCTTCCTCGTAGTGCGGACCGCACTCCACGGACGTGCAGAAGCACGTGGGACAGGGATCCTTGCAGGCCAGGCCGATCAGGACCGTCTTGTCCCGCTTGTCCTTCCAGTAGACATCCATGGTCTTCTCATCGCGCTCGAAGACGTGGTCCAGCACGCTGAAGGCCTTGGCATCGCAGGGTCTGATGTTCAACAGGACCTGCTTGTCGGAGATCCCGGGCTCCTCCTGCATGATCATGCCCTCGGGATCCCCGGAATCATTCTTGAAGTGCATGAGGCGCTCGGTCTGGGGAAAGAGAAAGGCCTTGGGAGACAAGTCCGTGTTGGTGAACTCGAGCTCGATCTCCTGCTGTGGCGTCACCCGGGACCAGACCAAGGAAGCTCCATCCCTGACCGGAGCAAAGACATCGTGCTCAGCAGCGAGCTTCTCCAGCAGCTTGTAAAAGTCCGCCTTGTCGATTCTCTTGTCAGCCATATGCCGTCCTTATTTCAGGCCCATTACCGGAGACAAGGCTCCGCTTGGAAAGAGCCGTCGCTTATTTGGCCACATCCGGGTCGTTGCTGCTATAGGCCGCGAGTGGCGTCGGGGTTTCCAGATCCAATCCGGGCTGATAGCCATAGAGCTGCCGGATGTCCTTTTCCAGCTTGCTTGTCAGGTAGCGCATCTTGATCCCCATGGGGCAGGCTGACTCGCAGGCGCCGCAATCCGTGCACCGCCCGGCGCAATGGAAGGCCCTGATGATATGGAAGGTAAAGATGTCCGGCTCTTCCTGGCCCTTGCCGCACCACTGCGGATTGTTCTCGTCCACGAAACACACGTCGCAGTAGCATAGGGGACAGACATTCCGGCAGGCATAGCAGCGGATGCAGTCCTTGAATTCGGCCTCGAACCGGGCCCAGCGCTCCTCCGGGTCCAGGCTTTCCCAGGGCGCGGCAACCTTGTCGATGTCTCCGCCCCCGGTCTGCTGGCCCTGCTCGCCGAGGAACTCGTCATAGAGGACCGCGTTGCGGTGCGTGCAGGTATAGCAGTTGTTCCGCTTGTACTTCTTTCGATCGAGCCGCTCCTCGAAGTCGCGACCCTTGACCACGATCTCCTCTCCGTCCTCCTCGACCTCGCTGATGACCCTGTCCGGGAACTCGGCCTCGATCTTGCCGGAGTCCAGCATGCCAGGCGAGTGGAGGCCAAGGATGTACACATCGTCGCGATTGACCTGGTTCTCCTTAATCAGCCCGGCGATGTTGCGCGACACGCAGCCCTGGGCAATAACGGCATTCCGTCCCGAACGGCCGATGAGGAAATTGGCCAGGTTGTTGACGCAGAATCCGGTCCAGACCAGGTTCTCGGCTTCCTGGGGCGTATAGGCGAAGTAGGGCTGCTCCCGCATGGGAACGGTGCCCTTGGTGTAGCCGATCACGCAATCCACGCGGCCCTCCTCGAGGAGTCGCTTGGCCGCGGCTCGAATCTGTTGGGTGATCTCGTTCATGCCGCCTCCGTGGGAATATCTTTGACCAGCCTCTTGGCCGGCCCCAGCTCCCGAATCGTGTCCACGACCTCCCGGGCCGCATCCTGGAACTTCGTGGCCTCGGCAGAGGAAATCCAGGAAAACTGGACCCGTCCGGGCTCGATCCCGATGTACTCCAGCAGGTTCTTTAAGGCGACGAACCGCCGCCTGGCGAAGAGATTGCCACTGAGATAGTGGCACTCGCCCGGATGTCAGCCGGACACCCACACTCCGTCCACACCGTGACGGAGGGACTGAATAATGAAGTTGGGATTCATCGCTCCGGTACAGGGAATGCGGATGATCCGGAGGTTGGGGGGGTACTGCAGGCGGCTCACCCCGGCCAGATCCGCAGCTCCATAGGAGCACCAGTTACAGAGAAAGGCGGCGACCTTCGGTTCCCATTCAGACATATCCTTCTCCTTGAACAATGCATGAAAACAAATCACGCATTCCTGAAACAACAGCTGATCATCCTGCGCTTCACTTGGGAAGCGGGTCTGCTCCGACCCGCTTGGGGTATTAGATGGCTTCGATCATGGCATAGATCTGCCGATTGTCCGCGCCCTTGAGGGCAATGGCCCCGGATCGGCACGAGGCGGCGCACAGGCCGCATCCCTTGCACAGCGAGGGATTGATCTGGGCCTTGCCCGCAAACCGTCCCTCCTCGACGAAAGAGGGGGCCGAGAAGGGGCAGATGGAGACACAGACACCGCAGCTGCTGCAGTACATGGGATTGACCTGGGCGACCTCGCCGCTGGAATGGATCACATCCTGCGAAAGCAGGGTCATGGCCTTGGAGGCAGCGGCCTTGCCCTGGGAGATGGACTCGTCGATGGATTTGGGATAGTGGGCCAGGCCGCAGAGGAACATCCCGTCCGTGGCGAACTCCGAAGGCCCCATCTTGGCGTGGCGTTCGGCGAAGAATCCGTCGTCGTTGAGCGGGACCTTGAAGAAGTCGACCAGCTCCTCGTCCACACAGGGCACAATGGCCGCGGCCAGGGTGAGGAGGTCGGTGTGGATCTCCAGGGGCTGTCCCACGATGGGGTCGGTCACCCGGACCAGCAGGCGGGAGTCCCCGGACCGAACCTCCGGCTTCTCCTCTCGGGAGTAGCGGATGAAGATCACTCCGGCTCGCCTGGCTTCGGTGTATATGTCCTCCTTTTCGCCGTAGGTCCGGATATCGCGATACAGGACATAGACATCCATATTCGGATTGCGCCGCTTGAGCTCCAGGGCGCTCTGAACGGAATGCGTGCAGCAGATCCTGGAGCAGTAGGGGCGCTCCGGCTCTCTCGAGCCGACGCACTGGATGAAGACCGCGCTTCTGGCCTTCTGCAGGGCCGGGTCGTCGGTCTGGAACATGCGGTCCAGCTCCAGGCTGGTCTTGACCCTTGAATCCTGGCCGTAGAGGTGCTCCTCCGGCTCGAGCTCCTTTGCCCCGGTGGCCAGCACGGTGGCGCCGTGATCAATGCTCAGGGCTTCGGACCCCTTGTCCACGGTCGTGCTGAAGTTGCCCACGAATCCGGACACATCCGTCAAGCGGCTCTTGAGGTGGATCTGAATGTTGGGCTCGGCTTCCACCTGGGCGATCAGGTCCTGCAGGTTGGACTGAATGTCCTCCCCCTTCCAGGTCCTGTACAGATACCTGGCCTGTCCGCCCAGGACCTCCTCGCGTTCGACAAGATGGGTCAGGTGCCCCTGGCGGGCGAGACTCAGGGCCGAAGTCATCCCGGCAATGCCGCCGCCGAGGACAAGGGCGTTCTGGTTGACCCCGAGCTCCGGCTCCTCCAGGGGCTCCTGCATGGCCACGTTGGACACGGCCATGCGCACCAGGTCCTTGGCCTTCTCCGTGGCCAGCTCCGGGCTGTTCCGGTGCACCCAGGAATCCTGGTTGCGGATGTTGACCATGCTGAAGAGGTACTTGTTCAGCCCCGCATTGGTCAGGGTCTCCTGGAAAAGGGGCTCGTGAGTCTTGGGTGTGCAGGAGGCGACGATGACCCGATTCAGATTCTTCTCCCGGATGATCTGGGCCATCTCATCCTGGGTATTTTGGGAACAGGTATAGAGATTGTCGGTGGCGAAATCCACAAAGGGGAGATTCGCGGCGTAGTCCCGAACCCTCTCCACATCGACAACCCCGGCGATGTTGCTGCCGCACTTGCAGACAAAGACCCCGATGCTCGGCCGCTCGCCGAGCACGTTCCTTTCCGGCACCTTTTCCTTGGTTTCGGTTTCCGTGAAACGGCCCGAGTTCAGGATCTCCCCCGCGGATGAGGCCACCGCGCTCGCATCCACCACCGAGGTGGGGATGTCCTTGGGGCCCTCGAAAGCCCCGCAGACATAGATGCCCTCCCTGGATGTGGCGATAGGGGCAAAGGTCGATGTCTTGCAGAAGCTGTTCTCCGTGACATCCACTCCCAGCTTCTCCGCAAGCTCTAGAATCTGCGGGGAAATCTCCATGCCTACGGAGAGAACCACCATGTTGAAGACCTCGGACTGGATCTCTCCCTCGTCGGTGACAAAGCTGAGCTCCAGATCGCCCGTGTCCCCGACCGGAGTGATGCTGTGCACCCTGGAGCGGATGAAGCGGACGCCTTCCTCGTCCCTGGCGTGCTCGTAGTAGCGCTCGAAGTCCTTCCCGTAGGTGCGCATGTCCATGTAGAACACGGCGCAGTCCAGATCGGAGGTGGCGTGCTCCTTGGCGATCACCGCCTCCTTGATGGCGTACATGCAGCAGACCGAGGAGCAGTAGCCGTTGCCGCATCTGTTGAGCTCCCTGGAGCCCACGCACTGCAGCCAGGCGATCTTCCGGGGCTCCTCACGATCCAGGGGCCGCATGAGGTTGCCGAAATACGGCCCGGAGGCGCTGAGAATCCTCTCGAACTCGGCGCTGGTCACCACGTTGGCCAAGCTGTCGTATCCCAGGTAGTCGATTCCGGAGGGATCGAAGGTCCTGGTGCCCACGGCCAGGGCGATGGAGCCCACATTCAGCTCGTGCCTCTCGGGAGCGTCGGAATACTTGATGGCCCCGGCCAGGCACATCTTCTCGCACAGACCGCAGCCGATGCAGGTTTCCTGATCGATGGTAAAGGCCAGGGGAACGGCCTGGGCGTAGTCGATGTAGATGGCCCGCCGTTCCCGCATGGACTGGTTGTACACGTCAATGGCGCTAATGGGGCAGTGGGCGGCGCACTCCCCGCAGCCGGTGCAGGCCTGGGGATCGATATATCGCGGCTTGGAGCTGACAGCCACCTCGAAATTGCCCTGCTCCCCCTGGACGGATTCGATCTCGCTGTTGGCGAGAATCTCGATGTTCATGTGCCGGCCGACCTCGACCAGTACGGGGGAGATGATTCACATCGCGCAGTCGTTGGTGGGAAAGGTCTTGTCCAGCCAGGACATCATCCCGCCGATGGCGGGCGACTGTTCCACCAGATACACCTTGAATCCCGAGTTGGCCATGTCCAGGGAGGCCTGCATCCCTGTGATGCCGCCCCCCACGACCATGACGGATCCGCTAGCCAAGGATTCCTTTGCCATGATGGGTATCCTTCCCTGTAGAGAGTTGAAGGCGCGAGGCCTTGTCTTTAGCTAACCGCCTCGAATTGGGGCTTATGATTCACCATGCCGGTGAACTGAATGGCCCCGATCCGCTCCATGTCGGCCAGGAGAAAGGAAATCCGGGAGAGCTCCATGCCGGTCATGGCTCCCACCTCACGGACGGACTTGCAGCCGCGCCTCAGGGCCACGTAGATCATGTTCTTCTCCAGCTCCTCCCGGGCCACGGAGTCCAGGACGGCCTCGAATCGCTCCGTGTCCCAGCTCCGGCCGTAGACATCGCCCTTGTCGGTAATGGCCTTCTCCTTGCCCACGGTCCAGCGGACCGCCTCGCTGTCCAGGGTCCGGCGCGCGGCTTCCAGGACAAAGCCGTACCGTTCCCGGTCCAGGGGGCCGATATCGGTCACGGTCTCCGCTATGGCAGTCGCCACTTGCGCGAAGCGCTGGGCCTCTGCAGAGGAAACCCACTGCAGATCCAGCCGCCTCGGATCGATCCCGGAAAGCTCCAGCACCTTCCCGGTCAAACGCATCTTCCGTTCGGCCTGTACATTACCGTCCAGGTAATGGCAGTCGCCGATGTGTCACCCGGAAACAAGGACCCCGTCAGCACCGTCCGCGAGCGCGTCAATGATATACACCGGATCGACCCGGCCACTGCACATCACCCGGAGGGGCCGGATGTTCGGAGGATACTGCAGCCTGGACACGCCGGCGAGGTCGGCCCCCGCATAGGCGCACCAATTGCACAGAAAGGCGAGGATCTTGGGTTCGAACTGAGCCATAATTCCCTCACATGTTGTTGGATGCCCGGCAGCCCGTCCTTTTCTTCTTTCCCACCCGAGGGGCCAGCCGGCAGTGACCGGCCCCACTCACCTGCTACACAGCCGCTTCGATGGCGGCCTCGATCTGGGCGTCGCGGAAATTGAGCATATCGATGGCCCTCTGCGGACAGCTGGCCGCGCAGATGCCGCAGCCCTTGCAGGACGCGGGCACATTCCTGGCCTTGACCACGCCCTCGGACACCTCCTCGGGCACGATGGCCCCGTAGGGGCACAGCTCGACGCAGAGGCCGCAACCGATGCACTTGTCCTGGTCGATCTGGGAGATAATCGGGGAGATCTGCACCGTGGTCCGGGCCAGGATGGTCGCGGCCCGGCTGGCCGCGGCCTTGGCCTGGGCTATGGACTCCTCCATGGCCTTGGGGTAATGGGCCAGCCCGCACAGGAACAGGCCGTCGGAGGCAAACTCCACCGGCCGGAGCTTGGCGTGGGCCTCCATGAAAAAGCCCTCGCTGTTGGCGGGGATCTTGAGCATGGAGCGCAAATCGTCCGTGGGATTGGCCTCGATGGCGGTGGCCAGATTGAGCAGGTCCGCGGAAATGATCACCTCCCGCTGCAGGATGGGATCGAAGACCTCGATCTCCAGACCCTGGTCCGTTTCCCGAACAGCGGGCTTGTTCTTGAGATCGTAGCGGATAAAGACCACCCCGAGCTCCCGGGCCTTCTTGAACAGGGACTCCTTCTCGCCCGGAGTCCGGATGTCCCGGTAGAGGATATAGACATTCTTCTCCGGATCCCGCTCCTTGATGGAGATGGCCTGCATGATGGACGTGGTGCAGCAGATCTTGGAACAGTAGGGTCTGTTCTCGTCCCTGGAGCCCACGCACTGGATAAAGGCGATGCTTTTGGCCTGGTCCACCTTTTCCGGGATGTTTTCGATCTCGTGCCACTTGGTCACTCGCGGGCTCCGGCCGTAGAGATACTCCTCGGTGTCCGTGGCCCTGGCCCCGGTGGCGAGAATGGTGGCCCCGTGCTCAATGCTTTTGGGCCCTTCCGGGGTGGACACCTCGGTCCGGAAATTGCCCACAAAGCCCTCGGAGCTCTGGACTTGCGAGTCGGACAGGACAGTGATCGACTCGTGGTTTTGCACCTTGCCCACCATGTCCTTCAGCGAGGCCTGGACATCCTGGCCCTGCCAGGTGGTGTGGACCTCCCTGGCCGCGCCGCCCAGCTGGGAAGACCGCTCCACGAGGGTGACCGGAAATCCCTGCTCTGCCAGGCTCAGGGCTGTGGTCATCCCGCTGACCCCGCCGCCGACGACCAGAGCGGAATTGCTGACATCGACCGTCAGCTCGGGAATGGGCTCCAGCCTGGCCGCTTTGGCCACGGCCATGCGCACCATGTCCTTGGATTTCTCCGTGGCCTTTTCCTTGTCCCCGGAATGACACCAGGTGCACTGGTTCCGGATGTTGGCCATCTCGAAGAGGTAGGGATTCAGCCCCGACTTCTGGATGGTCTCCTGGAACAGGGGCTCATGGGTCCTGGGAGTGCAGGCGGCGACAACGACCCGATTCAGGTCCTTCTCCTGGATGGTCTGGGCCATGTTTTCCTGGGTGTCCTGGGAGCAGGTGAACTGGTTCTCCTCCACATAGGCCACGTGGGGCAGGCTCCGGGCAAACTCGGCGATGGCCGGAACATCGGCCACGCCGCCGATATTGGAGCCGCAGTTGCAGACGAAGACCCCGATTCGTGTATTCTGAGGATCGATGTCCTTTTCCGGGGGGAAGGTCTTCTCCCTAACCTGGGCGCCCCTGGCGGGTGCCAGCTCCATCTCTGCGTTGCAGGCGGCAGCGCTGGCCTCCACCACCGACTGGGGGATATCCTTGCACCCCTGGGCCACGCCGGCTGCGTAGACTCCGGGCCGGGATGTGGACACCGGGGAAAAGTCCTCGCTGGCCACAAAGCTGTGCTTGGTGAGCCGGATCCCCAGATTCTCCGCGATGGTCGAAACCGATTCCGCAGGCTCCATGCCCACGGAGAGCACGACCATATCAAAGTCCTCCCGCTCCAGCCGGCCCTGCTCGTTGACGTAGTCCAGGCGCAGGGTCCCGCTCTGGTCCACTTGAGTGATGGTATGCACCCTGGATCGGATAAAGCGGACCCCTTGGTCCTCGGCCTTGTTCAAGTACTTTTCGAAGTCCTTGCCCGAGGTGCGCAGGTCCATATAGAAAATAGCGGAATCGAAGTCCTCGCCCACATGCTCCTGGGCCATGACCGCTTCCTTGATGGCGTACATGCAGCAGACCCCGGAGCAGTATTCGTTGCCGGAACGGTTCATGTCCCGCGAGCCCACGCACTGCAGCCAGGCGATTTTCTTTGCCGGCTCCCCGTCCGAAAGACGGATCACCCGGCCCTGGGTGGGTCCGCCGGCGGCCAGGATGCGCTCGAACTCGAGACTGGTGACCACGTTGGCCAGGCTGTCGTACTGGTAGCAGTCGATCCCAGAGGGATCGAAGGCCTGCGTGCCGGTGGTGAGGATCACGGCCCCGACGTCCAGGTCCAGGATCTCTTCCTGTTCCTCAAAATTGACCGCTCCGGTGGGGCAATACTTCTCGCAGGCCCGACACTTGCCCTTCTTGAAGTAGATGCACCGCTGGGGATCAATGACGTATTTCAGAGGGACCGCCTGGGGATAGGGCAGATAGGCGGCCTTGCGCTTGGCCAGCCCCTCCTCGAATTCGTCCGCGGTCTTGGCGGGGCATTTCTCCGCGCAGAGACCGCAGGCGATGCACTTGTCCATGTCGATGTAGCGCGGGGACTTCCGCACCGTGGCTCTATAGTTTCCCACGTCTCCGGACAGCCCTGTCAGCTCGGAAAGGGTCAGGACCTCGATATTCTCGTGCCGGCCGACCTCGACCAGCTTGGGAGAGAGGATTCACATCGAGCAGTCGTTGGTGGGGAAGGTCTTGTCCAGCTGGGCCATGGTTCCGCCGATGGCGGGGGACTGCTCCACGAGATGGACGTAGTATCCCGAATTCGCCAGGTCCAGCGCGGACTGCATGCCCGCGATCCCGCCCCCGACGACCATGACCGAGCCGTTTATCTGCTGGTGGTTCGTGGTGGTCATACCAGCTCCTTGCCTGCTTTATTGTTCAGCCCGGGCCGGATGAACCGTCCTCCCGGGCCTTGTCAGCAGCGCCTTCGCGGAAAGAGTCCTTAGTTTGGGCCTTTCTAATCCAATCCCCTATCTCTGTCAATACAGGGGCCTGAAACGAGCTGGACCTGCCTTGCTCACCGGCTGTCCGGTATGGACTGAGTGTAGCTCATCGCAACACCGCTGTGGAAAAATTCAGCATAAGCACATTGTCCTGCTCCAGGCGGCTCGAGCCGAAGTTTTCCGGAAAATGCCCGGCTCAGTGTGGTCCTTTTCCACGCTGCCTTTCGTCCTCCTGCAGGCCCCATTCTCCCTTCCTGCTTCCTATGGCCCGGCATGAAGGGACCCCGAGCGGAAGGACTCGCTTTCCGCACGGTGGCATATGTCTTGCTCATTCGGTGTACACGAAAAAAGGCAGCGGGGACTTCCCGCAGAAAACAGCCAAGGAGGCAAGTTATGACACAGCAAAGGCAAGGAAACACCGAATGGACCGGATACGGCTCCTCCTACACCCGCGAGGGGATCCGGAGCAGGCAGAGGGGCGAGGGTCTGGAAGCCGTCCTGGGCGGTCAAATCTGGCGGGTCAAGCCGGACGAGGAACCCAAGCCGAAGAACCCCTGTCTCTGGATGCAGGCCGGCGTGGTCAAGTACAAGACCTGCACCAACTACTACGACTGCACCACCTGCAAATACGACCACGGAATGCAAAAGAAGGTGGCCGAGGGCAAGCAGCAGAGCTGGCAGGAGGCCATGCGGCACAGGCCGGAGCTGGAACGCGTGTGCCGGCACACCCTGACGCAGCGTATCGGGCACCGTCAGTGCGCCTACGACTATCAGTGCGCCAGCTGCGACTTCGACCAGTACTTTGAGGACTACCTGGCTCCGCAGACCCCGAGTCTGCCCCTGGAGACACACGAGGTGCGCGGCTTCGAGATCCCCGTGGGTTATTACTTCCATCAGGGGCACACCTGGGCCCGCATCGAGAGCGGCGGATACATCCGGATCGGCATGGACGACTTCGCCCTCAAGGTCTTCGGGCAAATGGACCGTTTTGAGCTCCCGCTTCTGGGCAACGAGCTGGATCAGGACCGGCCTGGATGGGACATGGAGCGCCGAGGCAACCGGGCCGAGGTCCTGGCCCCCGTGGGCGGGGTGATCTGCGAGGTCAATACCAGCCTCTTCGAGGATCCGGCTCGGGCCAATCGGGGACCCTACGGCGAGGGCTGGATGTTCCTGGTACGACACCCCAACCTGAAGAAGGCCATGGATCAACTCATGACCGACTCCGACGGCCTGGAGTGGACCAAGCAGGAAGTCCGCACTCTAGAATCGCTGGTGGAAGAGACGGCCGGCCCCATGGCCGCGGACGGAGGCGTGTTCGGGGAGGATGTATTCGGCAATCTCCCCGGTCTGGACTGGAACCGTCTGAGCCGGACCTTTCTGCACAGGAAGTAGCCCCCGGGATAAGGGTCGGGCCAAGGCAACGTCGACAAGAGCGCCCCGCGGCCGGAGGACAGTCAGATCCCAGGCCAAAGGAAGCCAGTCCTTCGGCCGCGGGCAAGGAGATCACCATGAGTCGAGCCCCACGTGAAAATCAAAGCGCGGCCCAACCCTGCATCTGGATGCAGGCCGGAGTGGTTCGCAGAAAGGATTGCCCCAGGGATTACCAGTGTCTGATCTGCCCCTACGACAGGGCACTTCGACATGCCGCGGAAACAGGGATCCTGCCTCACTGGAAGGACAGGCTGCGGGAGCTGCCGCAAGCCCAGAGGCCCTGCGTGCACTGCATGAAGGCCGAAGTGAAATTCAGGGCCTGTACCGAGGACTACCACTGCTCCAGCTGCGGCTTCGACCACTATCTCGAGGCCCTGTACTCCGTGGCGGCAAGGATCAGTCCGGTGGAGTTTTTGAAGGTCAAGGGCTTCTCCCTGCCTCACGGATACTACCTGCACCAGGGACACGTCTGGATCAAGCTGGAGGAGGACGCCACCGTACGCATCGGGCTGGACGACTTCATTCTCAGGGTGCTCGGCCCTCTGGACAGTGTCGAGGTCCCCCTGACCGGGGAAAGGATAACCCGGGGGAGCCCGCAGATCGCGCTCCAACGCGGCAATGAGCTCGCCCGGGCCCCCTCTCCGGTCAGCGGTGTGGTGACAGAGATCAATCCCTTGCCCAGAGAATCCGGGCTGGAATGCTCCATGCCCTATACCTGGGCCTGGCTAGCCAGAATCCACTGCGATCGGCTTCGTGAGGACCTAAGCTCTCTCCAGTTGGGCGCGGAGGCCACCGAGTTCCTGACCGGGGAAGCAGAGACCCTCTTTTCCAAAATCGCTGAGATTCAAGGCCCCCTCGCCGCGGACGGCGGAGAGATCGCCCCGGATCTCTGCGGCAACATGCCCGATCTGGACTGGAGC
>CAYFSD010000015.1:0-14052 GCA_964345705.1 uncultured Desulfohalobiaceae bacterium | reverse complement strand
ACGTGGTGACTGTGTACGACGAGGAAGAAACTCCCTGCGCCGTCTTTCAGGGGACGGTGTTCAAAAAGGCTGCCAATGCGAATTAGCCTCCTGTTTGCCCTCGCGGCTCTTTTGCTCCTGCCGGGCAGCCTCCCGGCACGGGAGGCTATCCAGCTTGATCTGAGCACGCCGGAGACCGTGTCCGTGGGCGACCCCTTTTCCCTCCGCGTGAGCACGGAGAAGCCTCTGCCCGCTGTGGAGGTCTCCTGGTTGGGCAAGCGCATCCGCCTCCCCTTGAGCGGGAGCAACGGAACCAATAGGGGTGAGCTCATCCTGGGCACCCAGGTCGGGGAGAACGAGCCTGGCACCCGCTGGATCGGCGTTCGGCCCGGGGAAGGCGCGAACCCAGTGTACAAGCGGAAGATCCGCGTCCTGAGCAAGGACTTCCCCACCCAGCACCTGTCCCTGCCGAAAGGAAGCGTCACCCTGTCCGAGGCCAAGCTGCAGCGTTACAGAAAGGACAAGCGCGCCATCCGCGCGGCCCTGTCCCGAAAAACCGAAAGGCGCTACTGGAAACGCCCCCTGCTCTGGCCCGCCCGGGGAGAGATCACCAGCACCTACGGACTGGCCCGCATCCTGAACGGCAAGAATCGATCCCCGCACACGGGCATCGACATGGCCCTCCCCTCCGGGACTCCCGTGTCGGCCACGGGGGCTGGTCGCGTGGCTCTCGCAGGGGAGTTCCTCTTCGAGGGCAAGGCGGTTTTCCTCGATCACGGCGGGGGGCTGATCAGCATGTATTTCCACCTCTCATCCATTCGGGTCGAGGAAGGGGATATGGTGAAGCGCGGAGAGATCATCGCCCTGAGCGGCGGGAGCGGACGCGGCACGGGAGCCCACCTGCACTTCGGCCTGAGCGCACTGGACCGCCTGGTCAATCCCCTCCCCCTCCTCCAGGAGCAGAACGTGGCGCAGCCCGAATAATTTCCTTCAATCATTTCGGAAAGATGTGCACGAACGTCCTGCTGTTCTGCATTTTCATTGATTGAAGAGCTCCGTTGGGCGTGCTAGATTTTGAGCATCATGCATCCCGATCCGCACAATCCCTGGTCCTACATCAAGGGGCTGGAGCCGGTGAGCTTCTGCGACTGGCCCGGCAAGACCAGCCTGGTCCTCTTTACCGGCACCTGCAACCTCAGGTGTCCCACCTGCCATAACCCGGACCTGGCCCGTCGTCCGGAGAGCCTGCCGTCCATCTCGCGCGACGCGCTGCTCAGGAGAATCCGCTCCAAGGGGGGCTGGCTGGACGGGGTGGTGGTTTCCGGCGGGGAGCCCACGGGAGTCCCGGGGCTGGAGGAGGTCCTGCGGGCCATGGCCGATCTGGAGCTGCCGGTCAAGCTGGACAGCAACGGCTTCTATCCGGATGTCATCGAGGATCTTTTGCGAAAGGATCTGGTCGCCCTCTTCGCCGTGGATGTGAAGGGCCCCTATTCCCGCTATCCGTCCCTCACTGGCGGGCAAGCCGATCCCGAGAAGGCGGAAGCCAATCTGCAGCGGATCTTTGCCCTGGCCTCGGAACAGCCCGAGCGCTTCATCTTCCGCTGCACCCGGGTGCCGGGCCTGACAGACGAGGATCTGGACGAGATCCGCAGCTATCTTCCCCGCGCGCACAGCCTGATCGTGCAGCAGTACCGCCGCCCGCCGGAGCCCGCGGACGAATCAATGCAGTGAATCGTTGCATTCCATTTTCATCTTCGCGATTGCCTGACTACAGCTCACTTCACACGTATCACCAATAAGGCCTGAGGAGGAAGTATGTACACAGACGAACTGGAAGAGCGCATCGCCGGATCCCGGGCGCAGCAGTCCAAGCCCAAGCAGATCAAGAAGCGCGACGGGTGCCGGGAAACCTGGGCGGTCAACCGCATTGCCGACGCCATCCTCAAGGCCCTCAAGGCCAGCGGAGTCAAGGATCCGCTTTTGGCCCAGCGCCTGGCCCAGAAGGTGGAGAAAAAGCTCATCGGGGTCGAGGTGCCGGAGCAGGAGCAGGTGCAGGACATGGTGGAGATGGTGCTCATGGAGAGCCGCCTCTTCTTCGTGGCCAAGCGCTACATCCTCTACCGGGAGCAGCGGCGCCAGCTCCGCTCCCAGCAGGAGGCCTTCCTGGACATCGGGGCCACCATCGACAACTACGTGAACAAGCACGACTGGCGGATCGCGGAGAACGCGAACATGGCCCACTCCTTCCAGGGGCTCATGCTGCACCTCTCCGGCTCGGTCCAGGCCCGCTACGCCCTGGAGCGCTATCCGGAGGAGGTCCGCCAGGCCCATGATCACGGCTACTTCCACATCCACGACCTCTCCTTCGGCCTGGCGGGATACTGCGCCGGCTGGAGCCTGCGCGACCTTCTGCTGGAGGGATTCAACTTGCAGGGCCGCTGCTCCTCCGGCCCCCCCAAGCACCTGGACGCGGCCACGGGGCAGATGGTCAACTTCCTGGGGACCCTGCAGAATGAGTGGGCCGGGGCCCAAGCCTTCAACAACGTGGACACCTACCTGGCCCCCTTTGTGCGGCGGGACAACCTGTCCTATCGTCAGGTGAAGCAGGCCATGCAAAAGTTCGTGTTCAACTTGAACACCACCTCCCGCTGGGGCGGACAGAGCCCCTTCACCAACCTCACCTTCGATCTGGTCCCTCCGGAGCACATTGCCAAGGAGGGGGTCATCATCGGCGGGGAGATCCAGGACGAGTGCTATCGCGACTTTGTGCCGGAGATGGAGATGCTGAACAAGGCCTTCCTGGAGGTCATGCTGGAGGGGGACTACCACGACCGCATCTTCAGCTTCCCCATCCCCACATACAACGTGACCGAGGACTTCCCCTGGGAGTCCGAGGTGGGCGAGCTGCTGCTGAAGCTCACGGCCAAGTACGGGGTCCCCTATTTCCAGAACTTCATCAACTCCGATCTGCGGCCCGAGGACGTGCGCTCCATGTGCTGCCGGCTGCAGATGGATCTGCGGGAGCTGCAGCACCGCACCGGCGGGCTCTTCGGCGCCGGAGACCTCACCGGCTCCATCGGCGTGGTCACCCTGAACCTGGCCAAGCTGGGCTACCTGGCCCAGGACGAGGAGGACTTCCTGGAGCTGATCGAGGAGTACGCCGCCCTGGCCAGGGACTCCCTGGAGTTCAAGCGCAAGTGGGTGACGGACAACATGGAGCGGGGCATGTTCCCCTTCTCCTACCGCTACCTGAAGAACGGGCTCAAGGCGCACTTCAGCACCATCGGGCTCATCGGCGGGCACGAGGCCTGCCTGAACCTCTTGGGCAAGGGCATCGAGACCCAGTCCGGGGTGCGGCTCATGACCCGGACCCTGGACCATCTGCGGGAGCTGACCAGCAAGTATCAGGAGCAGACCGGGAACCTGTTCAATCTGGAGGCCACTCCCGCGGAGGGAACCAGCTACCGCCTAGCCAAGATCGACAAGCAGCTCTATCAGGACATCATCACTTCCGGGGACGAGGTGCCCTACTACACCAACTCCACCACCCTGCCCGTGGACGCCACCTCGGACGTGATCGCCGCCCTGGAGCACCAGAACATGCTCCAGCCCAAGTACACCGGAGGCACTGTGTTCCACACCTTCCTGGGCGAGGCGGTGGCGGATCCACAGTCCCTGAAGAGCTTCATGAAGAAGGCCATGAGCCAGACCAAGGTGCCCTACCTCTCCATCACCCCCACCTTCTCCGTGTGCCGCGACCACGGCTATCTGGAGGGCGAGCAGTGGGTCTGCCCCCACTGCGGCCAGGATGCGGAGGTCTACACCCGCGTGGTGGGCTACTATCGGCCGGTTACCATGTGGAACCAGGGCAAGCGGGAAGAATACCGCCAGCGTCGCACGTTCCAGCCTCTGGAACAGATGGCGGAATGATCTCGTATTCCGCCTGCGGGGCGCTCCGGACCTGGGGCGCCCCGCGGGCGTGATCCTCCCTGGAGAAGCTGCGCTCCACAAAACGCATCCCCCCTTCGGCGCCGAGCAGAACCACGGTCTGGCTCCTGGTGCCGTAGATCCCGCCCCGAATGAACATCGACGAGAGAAAGCGCTCCCACTCCATCCCGATTCCCGTATGCGGAAGATCCTCCTCCGGTGCCTGGCGTGTGTCCGCGAGCAGGGCGAAGAGCTCATCCTCGCACGGCGGCTCGGGCCGCTGGAGCAGACGGCCCAGGCCGCGCGCCCCGCGGACCGCCTTGGGCCAGGGCTCATTGAGCAGGCCGTTGCTCAGGGCGTGAATCCCAGGGGCAAGACGGCAGAGCCGCTTGCCCCGGCTGGCGAACCAGAAGAGCTCCGCGCCGCTGCCGAAGATCAGGTTGAATCCGTTGTACGCGTGGGCCGAGGCGATGAGCTTGTGGATGAATGCGGGGATGGATTCCTCGCGCTGCAGGAAGGAGCGGACCAGGTGGCCCCGCGAGGCGGCCGACGGCCGAAAGCCCCGCGGGTCCCGGATGTTGGTCAGAAAGGCCAGGCGGCCCGAGCGGCTGACACCGCCCCAGGTTCCCCCGCTTCGTTTGTCCCAGCCGGCAAGGACATCCGGGTCTTCCGGCCAGAAGCGGGCGGAGGCCGTGGGCCGCTCGAAGAACTCGTCCCGGTTCGCGGCCAGGATCAGGGGACAGTCCGAGCGGACGGTCTTGGCGATAAGGACCAGACACATAAATGACGATGGGGTTCACCGTTCCCGGTTCCCGGTCCCGGGTTCCCCGTTCTTCGTTCCGGGTGACAAGGTGATTTCTCCTATCCTGATCACGATTCACGGATAACGAATAACGGATAACAGACAACGGATAACACATCACTCATCCCTCATTCCGTCCCGCCAGATACCCCTGCCGGATGGCGTGGATGGCCTGGCCTGGCTCCCTGGCGTCGCCCACCACGGAGCAGGGGATGTTCATGCCTTCCACCTCCTGCTGCAGGGGATTGTGCGAGGCCGTGCCCACGGCCAGGACCACGGTGTCCGCGGCCAAAAGCTCGGAGCCGTTCTCCGTTTCCGCCCGCAGTCCCTCGGAGGTGATCTCCTGGGCCTTGGTTTTGGCCTTGGCGGTAATGCCCAGGGCGGCCATCTCCTGCTTCATGGTCCAGCGGGTGGAGGGGCCGATGTCCCGTCCCGTCTTATCCAGCATCTCCACCACGGTGATCTCCTTGGTCCCGGAGAGGCAGAGGCCGCGCAGGGTGTCGCAGTCCTCCACGTTGTGGCTGAGCAGGAACTTGAGGCTCTGTGCGTCCAGGGTGCCCTTGCGAGCGAGATACAGGGCTGTCTCCACGCCCACGGCGCCTCCGCCGACCACGACCACCCGCCTGCCCGGATAGGCCCTGCGCGAGAGCACCTCCCAGGCCTGACAGACGTTCTCCCCATCCGCTCCCGGGATGTTCGGAGTGACGGGAGCGCCTCCGGTGCACAGGATCACCCGGTCCGGGCCGTATTCGCGGATCAGCTCCGGAGTCGCCTCCTTCCCGGTTTCGATGCACACCCCGCGCAGCTCCACCTGCCGGGCCAGATCCCGGGCCAGGGCGGCGAATTCCTCCCGTCCGGGAGGAGCCCCGGCTATATGCAGCTGGCCGCCCAGCCTGTGGCTCTTCTCCACGAGGATCACCTCGTGGCCCGCGTCGCGCGCGGCCATGGCCGCGCTCATCCCGGCGGGGCCGCCGCCGGCCACGAGGATCCTCTGGGGGCTCTCCGCGGGTTTCCGCGGGAATTCCAGCTCGTGGCCCGCCCTGGGATTGGCCAGGCACTCCACATGGGCCATGCGAAAGAGATTGTCCATGCAGCCCTGGCCGCAGCCGATGCAGTGAACGATGTCCGTCTCGCGGCCCAGACGGGCCTTCTCCGGCAGATCCGGATCCGCGATGAGGCCGCGTCCCATGGCGGCCATGTCGCACATGTGGGAGGATATGAGCTCCCTGGCGGTATCGGGATCGTTGATGCGATGGCTGGCCACCACGGGCACGTCCACCTTCTCCTTGATCCCCCGGGCCAGATAGGCGAACCCGCCGCGGGGCACGCTGGGCACGATCTGCGGCACCGCGGCCTCGTGCCAGCCCACGTTCACGTGCAAGGCGTCCGCCCTGCCCTGCCCGGCCAGGTGCCGGGCCGCCTCCTGCAGCTCCTCCCGGCCCATGCCGCCGGACATGAGGTCGTTGCCGTTCATGCGCACGATCAGGGGGAAATCGGATCCCACGGTTTCCCGCACCGCCTGCAGGACCTCCAGGGGAAAGCGGAGCCGGTTCTCCGGGCTCCCGCCGTACTCGTCCTCGCGCTGATTGGTCAGGGGCGAGAGGAATTCGCTGATAAGATAGCCCGTGCCGCAGAGGATCTCCACGGCGTCGAATCCCGCCTCCTGCACCCTGCCCGCGGCCGCGGCGAAGGAATCCGCGATCTCGCGGATCTCGCTCTTTTCCAGGGCCCTGGGTGTCTCCTTGGTGAAGCGGGAGGCAATAGCCGAGGGCGCCACCGGCTCTCTGCCCTCCATGAAGAAGGAAGGGTTGTAGCGCCCGGCGTGATTGAGCTGGACCGCCGAGGCCGCCCCGCCGGATCGGATCGCCTCGGCCAGCTCCGACAGGCCCGGGAGGAAATCGTCCCTATGGGCCCCGATGTTGAGCGGTGATCCGGAGCGCTCGTCCACCGTGGCGAAGCCGACGCAGACAAGGCCTGCCCCGCCCTGGGCCCGTTCGCTGTAGAAGGCCTTCATTTGCTCCGTCACCTGGAAGTTGTCCGCCATGTCCAGGTGCATGGCCGGAAGGAGGATCCGGTTTCGCACTTCGAGACGGTTGATCCGGATGGGTTCGAACAGCGGATCGCGCATGACAAGCTCCTTGCTGGGATCTTTGCCGGTTCCTTTTGTCCGGCGCACCATGGCGGAGCGCCGGGCTCGCTATTTTGTGCTTGCCCTGTTAAACAAACGGAAGTTTCCTGCGAAGCAGGGTTTAACGGGGGTCCCGCGGACCGACCTCGTGCCTCGCCCTGGCCGTCAGCCAGTCGGTCCAGTCCGCGATTCCCTCGCCGTTTCGGCAGGACAGGGGAATGACCGCCATATCGGGGTTCAGCTTACGCACGCTCTCCCGCACGGCGTCCACGTCGAAATCCGCCAGTGCCGCGTAGTCCGTCTTGTTGATCACCAGGGCCTGACAGGTGGAGAACATCAGGGGATACTTGCGCGGCTTGTCGTCGCCCTCGGGCAGGCTCAGGATCATGGCGCTCGCATGCGCCCCGGTGTCGAACTCCGCGGGACAGACGAGGTTTCCCACGTTCTCCAGGATGATCAGGTCCAGATCCTCTTCGCCCAGGGCCTCGAGCCCCTGGGCCACCATGGAGGCGTCCAGGTGGCAGAGCCCGCCTGTGGAGAGCTGCGTTGCGCGCACTCCGGCCTGGGCCACGCGTTCCGCGTCCAGGCTGGAATCGATGTCCGCCTCGATGACCCCGATACGCCAGGCATCGCCCAGAACGCGGATCGTCTCCAGGATCAGGCTCGTCTTGCCCGCGCCCGGGGAGGACATGAGATTGAGCAGGAGCGTGCCGCTTTGCCGCAAACGCTCCCTGATGGCTTGCGCCTGTTCCGCGTTTTCCGCGAGCACCCCTTCCTTGACCTGGATCAGCTTGACCCGGCTCATATCAGACGACCTCCAGACTGGCCACGGTGTATTCCCGTCCCGATACCAAATCCGCGCGTTGCGAGGAACAGGCGGAACAGATCGGGTTCCCTTCGCCGCTCCATTCGAATCGAGCCCCGCACTCCCGGCAGGAGAGAACGGCGGCAACCCGCTCCACCCGGAGCACGGCGCCCTCGGCCGCGGTGCCCCGGGTCAGATGGTCGAAGTACTTCTGCATCCATTCCTCGCGGAGATGGCTGAGAACCCCCACCTGGAGGTTCACCGCCTCCACTCGGCTCACGCCGCTCTTGCCGGCGTGCCGGAGCACCACCTCCAGGATTCCCTGCATGACGGACAGCTCGTGCATGGGGTGTGATCCGTGATCAGTTATCTGTTATCTGTGATTCGTTATCGGTTATCGGTTATCCGTGATTTGTTATCTACCGTCTCGAAATCACTCCGTAATCCACAACCCTGAACGGGGAACCCAGAACGGTGAACGGTGAACGCGGAACCCCGATCACATCAATCCCCGCTCCTGGGCGATCCGGGTATAGGTCTCCACGATGTTTTTGGGGGGCTCGTACTGCCGCTCCCTGGTGACCAGGCGCACCGCGTCGAGCTCGCAGGCATGGACGCACAGGCCGCAACCGATGCAGCGATCCCGGTCAACTTCCGCGGTCCCACCGGCCACGGCGATGGCCTCCATCTGGCAGATATCCTCGCAGGCCCCGCATGCGGTGCAGCTCTCCGGATCCACCTCGGCCAGGTAGTTGGTGTGCACCGCCTCTGCCGGGCGGTCAAAGGCCTTGATGTGCTTGAGGACCTGGCAGCAGCAGCCGCAGCAGAGGCAGAGGCTCACCGGCTTCTGCGCGTTGCCCGGCTGCAGGACCAGCCCCTCGTCCAGGCTCTTGCGCAGGATCTGTTTGGCCTCCTCCACGGAGATGGGCCGGCCCAGGCCGTTCTCCTCGTAGAAGTGCGCCCCGCCGCCGAAGACGAGGCAGGTCTCCTCGGATCTGCCGCAGCCCTGTCCGGTCATTCTGTGTTCCCTGCGGCAGATGCAGGGGGCGACCACGATCTTGGACTGGCTCTCCAGGAGCTCGTCCGCCCGATCAAAGGGCATGACCCCGGCCTCGGGCTCCAGGCTCTCCTCCACCGGCACCACCCGGAGCTGCTTGGTGTCCGTTCCGGCCCAGACGTTTTGCATCAGATGCGGGAGATACTGGTTCACCTCCCGGATGAGGTCTTCGTCCAGGCGCTGCACCTGGTACTCCCAGATGCCCATGATGAACTGGGCCGCCATGTAGGTGGTCTGCCCTTCCTTGCTGGAGCGGAAGATGAGCCCGCGCCGGGCCATGCTGTCCAGCCGGTCGGCAAGCGCGTCCGGGTCCTGGCCCAGGCGCTGCCCGATCTGCTCCGCCGTCTCCGGGATCATGCCCAGGCTGCAGGCCAGCTCCGCCTCGTCCGGAGAGAACAGACGCTCCAGGATGCGCAGCTCCACACCGGACTCGGTGCGGGGATACCCGCCGGGCAAGTGGTTCAGATGATCCGCGAGCTTTTCGTACACTTGGCTCATACAAGCCTCCTGGTATGCTTTCGCCGGTGTTCACGGCAATGCCCAGAAAGATCTTCTCGCGCACCAGAGACGCAACGGCGCGGAGAAGGTAACTATTCACCACCTCAAGGCCTCAGCATCCACGACCACAGGCACGGGGTTTTTTGAATCAGCTGGCCTTCGGATCTGCTCCTTTTTTCGCCGGGCATTTTATGATGTCCGGGATCCGGGATCACACGGGGAAAAACCAGTCGAATGCCGGGAAGGGGACCTATTCAGAGCCGAAGTCCGGTTGATTCAAAAAACCCCGTGCCCATGGTCGTGGCCTGCTGAGGCCTTGAGGTGGTGAATAGTTACTTCGAATTTTGAATTTCGGATTTCGGATTTCTGTCCGACGTCCAGTTTTCACCAGTCACGGTCTTCGGGTTTCATGCGAGCAGTGTCTGGAGAGCCCCAGCCGGATGAGCTCCTCGATGAGCTCGGTGAAGGAATATCCTTCGGCTGCAGCGGACTGAGGAAAGAGACTGTTCGCGGTCATGCCGGGAAGGGTGTTCGTCTCCAGGGCGAAGGGGCGTCCGTCCCGGACCAGAAAGTCGGTTCGGCTGTACCCGGAAAGCCCCAGCTCTCGGTGGCAGCGAAGGGCCAGATTCGAGATCTCCCGGGTGAGCTCCTCAGGGATGGGCGCGGGGCAGATCTCCTCCGCTGCCTTTGGGGTGTACTTGCTGTAGTAGTCGAAGAATCCGGAGGGGTCCGTCGGGCGGATGAGGATGGGCGGCAGGGGGGTGTCCCCCAGCACGGGACAGGTGATCTCGTCACCGGGAATCCTCTCCTCGATCAGGGCGTAGTCTCCCTGGGCCAGAAGACGGTCCACTGCCTCCCGGATCTCCGCTTCCGTTGCGGCCCGGACGATGTCCAGGCTGGACCCGCCGGCATGGGGCTTGACGAAAACCGGCGGATCGAGCCGGCATCGCCAGTCCGTGGCGGGCGGCATGGGCACGAGCTCCCATTCCGGGGTGGGGATGCCCCGGGCGGCGTACAGGGTCTTGGAGGCCGCCTTGTCCAGGGCGAGCAGGGAGCCCTTGGGGCCTGAGCCCTGATAGGGGCAGCCTATCTGTTCCAGCACGGCCTGCAGGACCCCGTCCTCTCCCGGAGCGCCGTGCAGGTTGATGAAGGCGAAATCGTTTGCCGCCGCGCGGTTCGGGAGCTCGTGGAAACCGGAGGCCGGATCGAAGAATTCCACCTCGTGGCCCAGCTCTTCCAGGGCCGGTCGGATGGAGCGGATGCCCGTGAGGGAGACCTCCCGCTCATTGGACCATCCCCCGCCGATCAAAAGGATACGCATGGACATCCACCTCCAGATTGTGGGTGAAAAGCTTTTCCAGGTTCTGAACCCGGGCGTGTGAACGGTAGATCCGCTGCATGCGTTCGAAGGAGCTGGCGTAGCGGGTCAAGATGTCCTCGAAGCGCTCCCGGACGGAGACGATCCGGTCGTGGACCACGCGCTTGTCCGCATAGAGCACGGCCAGAGGGAGAAAATGGCGCCCGAGGTTCAGCTCTCCGGGCCAGTGCACGTGGTGGATGACTCCCTGGGCGATCGCGGGATTGCCGATTCGCTGCATGACCAGGGAGGCGCCGATTTGGCTGTGATTGCCCTGATGCCTGATGGTATACGCCTTGCCCACGTCGTGCAACAAAGCGGCTGCGCGGACCTCCTGAACCCGGACCTGCCAGCCGCGCTCCTCGGCCCAGGTGGCCAAGCAAGTGGCGATACGGGCCACTGTCAGGCTGTGGGTCCCGATGTGCTCGGGCATGCACAGCTCGTCCCAGATCCGGAAGCAGGTCGCGTCGTCCGGGACGATCCCCGAGGACCGTGCGGGGAAGTCGATACGGGCCAGAGGCGAATCCGGCATGCTGCACCTCGAACCCCCCTTCCTTCGTGCGGCGAGGCGGGGCGGAAGGGTGGACTTTTGCGCCGAATTGATCCAAACTCCCGGTGGAGCGGCACGGAGCCGGCGCGGCTCGCCCTGGCGCCAGCGGATCTCCGCGGGAGGAGAACGAGATCATGCTACAAAACAACTCGAAAGAAAACAACAGCGCGACCGATCTGCGGGAGCTCCGCGATCCGGAGTTCTGCCGGTCCCTGGCCCGAAGGCTGCACGAGGTGCAGGACCGCGAGGTCCGGTTCATGGAGGTGTGCGGCACGCATACCATGAGCATCTTCGGCAGCGGCCTGCGCAGCCTCCTGCCCCAGGGACTGCACCATGTTTCCGGGCCCGGCTGCCCGGTCTGCGTCACCCACGGAAGCGATATCGCCGCTTTTTTGGAGCTGGCCGCCACTCCCGGAGTCATGCTGGCCAGCTTCGGGGATATGCTCCGGGTCCCGGGTCCCGGGGGCAAGAGCCTCAAGACGGCCCAGGCCGAGGGCGCCTCCGTCCGCGTCTGCTACTCCCCCTTCGAGGCGGTGCAGCTCGCGGAGAGCCATCCGGACCAGGAAGTGGTTTTCCTGGGGGTGGGATTCGAGACCACGGCCCCGGCGGTGGCCGCCACCGTGGAGATGGCCCGGGGCAAGGCCCTGTCCAACTTCAGCGTCTATTCCTGCCACAAGCTGATTCCCCCGGCCCTGGCCGCCCTGGTGCAGCAGCCCGGGATCCGGGTGGACGGATTCCTCCTGCCCGGGCACGTTTCCTCGGTCATCGGCACCGAGCCCTATCGCTTCCTGGCAAAGGATTACGGCATCCCCGCTGTTGTGGCCGGATTCGAGCCCGGGGACATCCTGCAGGCCCTGCTCATGCTGGTGGGACGCATCGCTGGCGGCGAGCCGGGAGTGGACAACCAGTACATCCGTGCGGTCAGCCCCCGGGGCAATTCGCGGGCCCAGGAGGTGATGCGCCGGGTCTTCGAGCCGCGCGACGCCCTCTGGCGCGGCATGGGCACCATTCCGGCCAGCGGCCTGGGGCTTCGGGGGGAATATGCGGCAATGGACGCGGAGCGCCGCTTCTCCCTCTCCCGTGTCGGAGGCGAGGATCCGCCCGGGTGCCGCTGCGGCGATGTCCTGAAGGGGGCCATCAGCCCCCGGGAATGCCCCCTTTTCGGCCGGTCCTGCACACCGTCCTCCCCGGTGGGGCCCTGCATGGTCTCCAGCGAGGGGAGCTGCGCGGCCAGTTACCACTACGAGATCGACGTGCTTTAACGCGTTCTCCGTTCTGGGTTCAGCGTTTTGGGTTCCCCGTTCCGGGTTCACGGTTTATGGTTGTAACTGGTCACCACATGATTGATTCGTCCCCGTGTCGGCTTACGATTCGACAATGTGCTGAATAGTTGCTCTGGAACAGGCATTATGCCCGCAGTGGGAGCATTTCCCCGGATCGCGGGCAGGAGGAGAGGAATTGAGCGAAGAGCGCATCCTGCTGGATCACGGAAGCGGCGGCCTGGCCTCGCACAGGCTCATCAGCGAGATCTTCCTGCGGCACCTGGGGAACGAGATCCTGAACGGGATGGACGACGCCGCCTGCGTGAGCACCGGCCCCCTGACCGCGGTGAGCACGGACACCTTCACCGTGGACCCCCTCTTTTTCCCCGGCGGGGACATCGGCTCCCTGGCCGTGCACGGCACGGTCAACGACGTGGCCATGCTGGGGGCCAGGCCCCGCTACATCACCTGCGGCTTCGTCATCGAGGAGGGGCTTCCCCTGGACGACCTGGAGCGGATCGCGGCCTCCATGGCCCGGGCCGCGGAAGAGGCGGGCGTGCGCGTCGTGGCCGGGGACACCAAGGTGGTCACCCGGGGCGCCGTGGACAAGCTCTTCATCAACACCACGGGGTTGGGCGAGCTCCTGCTGGATACGCCCCTGTCCGGCAACGGGGCGAGGGAGGGCGACGCCGTCCTGGTCAGCGGCAATCTGGGAGATCACGGCCTGGCCGTGTTTGCCGCCAGGGAAGGCCTCTCCTTCCAGACGCCGGTGAAAAGCGATTCCGCCTGCCTGAACCACATGGTGGCCGATCTGCTGGAGCTGGTTCCCCGGGTTCGCGTGCTGCGGGATCCCACCCGGGGCGGGCTGGCCACCACCCTGAATGAGATCGCGGGCCAGTCCGGACGGGATATCCTCCTCCGGGAGGCCGATCTCCCCTTCGATCCCGAGGTCCGCGAGAGCTGCTCCTTTTTGGGCCTGGATCCGCTCTATCTGGCCAACGAGGGCAAGCTGATCTGCGTGGTGCCGAATGACCAAGCAGAGGAGGCCCTCCGGGTTCTCCGGCGGCACGAGGCGGGGCGAAACGCCGCACACATCGGCGAAGTGGGGGCCTCGAGCCGGGGCAGGGTGATCCTGGAGACCGGGATCGGGGGCAAGCGTCTGTTGCAGATGCTGGAAGGCGAGCAGCTGCCCCGCATCTGTTGAGGCACCCGGCTACTTCTCGTCTCCCCGCTGCTTCGGCTTCATCCCCAATTCATTGAGATCGTGGAAAAGCATTTCCAGGGCGGTTTCGATCCCCTCCTGCGCTTGGGGAGTGAGCTCGGTCCCCGTTTCCAGGCTGGAGGGCGTGATTCCGTAGAGGACAATGTTCTCCGGTTGCATTCCGGTGAGCTGGGTCACGGCCAGAACCTCGCTCAGGCCCAGCTGGTGCGGGGAGACCTTGTTCTGGAAGAATCCCGGATTCTCGGAGAGGTCGATCCGGACCACGCTTCCCGGGGCTCTCTCCTCGGAGTTGATCGCGTCCAGGATATACAGGTGCTTTCTGTTTTCAATAGTGGAAAGCAGCTCCATGCCCGAGGTTCCCCCGTCCAGGACCTCCACCCCGGAGGGGATCTCGTAGCTCTTCTGCAGCTCCCACACGGCCTTGACTCCCGCTCCCTCGTCCGAGAGCAGGACATTGCCGATCCC
>CAYFSD010000014.1:12701-14834 GCA_964345705.1 uncultured Desulfohalobiaceae bacterium | reverse complement strand
GGATCCCATGCGTGTCGTGTTCTGCCGGTACTGCTGGAGCATGTCCGGGGCGTCGCCCAGCTTGTTCCGCCGCCCGAAATGGGTGGGGCACTGGGACAGGATCTCCACCACCGAGAAGCCCGGGTGCTGCAGCGCCTCTTTGATATAGTTCGTGATCTCCTTGTGATGGTACGCCGTGGTCCGGGCCACGAAGGTCGCTCCGGAGGCCAGGGCCAGGGCGGAGATGTCGAACTCCCGGTCGATGGTCTTCTGCGGGGCGGTGGTGGCCGTGATCCCGGCGCCGGAGAGGGGGGAATACTGGCCCCCGGTCATGCCGTAGATCCGGTTGTTCATCACGATGGCGGTGAGATCCATGTTCCGCCGGCAGGCGTGGATGAAGTGGTTCCCCCCGATGGCCAGGGCGTCGCCGTCCCCCATGGGGCAGACCACCTTCAGATTGGGCTGGCTCATCTTGATCCCTGTGGCGAAGGCCAGGGCCCGTCCGTGCAGGGTGTGCAGGGAGTGGAAGTCCACATACCCGGAGATGCGCGAGGAACAGCCGATCCCGGAGACCATGACCATCTCGTTCTGGTCCAGCTGCAGCTCGTCCACCGCCCGGAGCATGTTGTTCAATACGATCCCGTGTCCGCATCCCGGACACCAGATGTGGGGAAAGAAACGCGTACGCATGTATTTTTCGATGGACATGGCTCAGACTCCTCTGCCGTGAATAAGACGCATGATCCCGCGCACATCGGTGGGGGTGATGAACTCCCCGTCCACACGGTTGGCCAGGTAGACGCGCTCCGGCTCGTGCACGGCCTTTTTCACCTCGTGCACCACCTGGCCCATGTTCATCTCCACCACGACGATGTAACGGGCGTGTTCGCACTTGGCCCGGACCAGCTCGGCGGGAAAGGGCCAGATGCTCTGCAGCTCCAGAAGGCCCAGCTTCTCTCCGCGCCTGCGGCGGCTGGTGACCACGTGAAGGGCCGTGCGAGCGGAGCACCCGTAGGAGATGAGCACGGTGTGGGCGTCATCCAGGTAGTATTCCTTGTAGCGGGTGATCTCGTGGGCATGGTTCTCGATCTTGTCCATGAGATGGTGGATGAGGCCGTGAATGACCTTGGGGTCCGTGGTGGGAAAGCCCCACATGTCGTGGTACAGGCCGGTGACGTTGTAGCGGTGCTTGCCCCCGAAGTCGGACATGGGCAGGCGCCCGTCCTCGCGGGGCAGATAGGGGTGGTAGTCCACGCCTTCCGGGACCGAGGTGCGCAGCCTGCCGATAATGGGGATCTCTCCCTCCTCCGGGATGGTCACCGGCTCCCTGGTGTGCCCCGTAATCTCGTCCATCAGGAGCACCACCGGGGTGCGGTAGGTTTCGGCCATGTTGAAGGCCTCCACGGTCATGGTGAAGAGGTCCTGGTGGTTGGAGGCGGTGAGGGCGATGATGGCGTGGTCTCCGTGGGTGCCCCATCTGGCCTGGTACACGTCGCCCTGGCTGCCGTGGGTGGGAAGCCCCGTGGAGGGCCCCCCGCGCTGCACGTCCGCGACGACGCAGGGGATCTCGCCCATGACCGCGAAGCCGAGGGCTTCCTGCATCAGGGAGAACCCCGGGCCGCTGGTGGCGGTCATGACCTTGTGTCCGGTCAGGGAAGCCCCGATGATGGAGCACAGGGAGGAGATCTCATCCTCCATCTGAATGAATTTCCCCCCGATGGGGGGAAGCAGCTTGGCCATGTTCTCCGCGATTTCCGAGGAGGGGGTGATGGGGTATCCGGCAAAGAAGTCCAGTCCGGCATATAGGGCCGCATGGACGCAGACCTCGTTGCCTTGAATGAATTCAGTCCGTTGCGTCATGGTCTTGCTCCAGCTCGATTGTGATCGCAAGGTCCGGGCACATGCGCTCGCAGGTCAGGCATCCCACGCACTGCGAAGGTCTGGCGGCGATTGCCTTTCCTTCATCGTCGAGCTCGAGGACGTCCTTGGGGCAGAGGGCGACGCAGATGCCGCAGCCCTTGCACCAGGCGCGATTGATGCAGTGCTCCTTCACCTTGGGTTTTGCCATGGAAAAACTCCGCAGTATCGGTTCGTTGACGCGTCTGCCGGGCTCGCGGAAACAGGCACAATCCGGATGCGAGCGCGCTCCCGGTG
>CAYFSD010000014.1:0-12601 GCA_964345705.1 uncultured Desulfohalobiaceae bacterium | reverse complement strand
CCGGAAAGGCTCTGCGATCCGAAAAAGGCGAGCCTGTGCCCCAATGCTGCTCCGAGGATCAGGGCCGCGAGAGGGAGAATGCTGAAGGAGAGAATGGCTTGAGGCGACTTCGCGGCGGTGAAGGAAACCTGGACCACCTGCCCCGGTCTGGCTCTCAGAGCATTGGCGGCGCGCACCACCATGAAGCCGCCGCCGAAGGGCTCACATACGTCCCCCCGCCGGCTGCAGGAATCGCAGGACGGCCCCTTGCGGATTCTCACACTGGCCGTGTCGTCCGGCAACAGATGGATAACCTCTCCGATCTCCACATCATTGCGGCGCTTCATACGGCGACCTTGCTGCCGGAAATCAGGAAAGCAGTCCCTGGCTGGCGTGCAGCAGGATGTTGAAGATATCGTGGGGCATGATCCCCAGATAGAGCACGCCCAGGGCCAGAACCAGGGCCACCGAGGCGCCGGCCGGGCTCAGAGCGATCTTGGAGGGAGTGGACTCATCCAATGTGTAGGCGTGCCGGACGAGATTCAGGTAGTAGAATATGGCCAGGGCCGTATTGATCACTCCCACGATCACCAGCCATTGAAATCCCTCCGCCCAGGCCGTGTTGAACAGGAAGAGCTTGCCGATGAATCCGGCGGTGGGCGGCAGGCCCACCAGGGCGAAGGCGGATGCGGCCAGAACAAAGGCCAGGATGGGCGAGCGGGAATACAGGCCGCGCAGGTCGGTGATGAGCACGTTCTCGTCCTCTTGGGCTATGCGGGTGACGACCCAGAAAATGGTCAGATTCATGATCATATAGACCAAGGCGTAATAGGAGGCCGCGGCGAGCCCATAGGCCCCTCCGGCAATCAGGCCGATGATCACGTATCCGGCATGGGAGACGCTGGAGTACCCGAGCAGCCTTTTCACGTCGTCCTGGCGCAGGGCGATGAGATTGCCCAGGGTCATGGAGACCACGGCCAGAACGGCCAGGATGGCCTGGACCTCGATTCCGGGCGCGAAGCTCATGAGCCGGACCAGGATCACAATGGCGCCCACCTTGGGCATGGTTGCGGCAAAGGTGGCTGTCTCGTTGCTTGCGCCCTGGTACACGTCCGGGGCCCAGAAGTGAAAGGGGAACAGGGCCAGCTTGTAGAGGAAGGAGAGCAGAAACAGGGTGAGCCCGATCATGGCCATGGGGTGCTGGGCGAAGGACCACTCCATTCCCAGCAGCTCCTGGAGATAGGTGGTATGCATTCCGGCCATGATGTAGGAGATCCCGTACAGGCCAATGGCAGTGGCCACCGCCCCGAAGAGGACGTACTTGACCGTTCCCTCTACCGCGCCGAGGTCCCTGTTTCTGAGGGGCAGCAGGACGAAGAGGCTGAAGGAGGCCAGCTCCAGGGAGATGTACATGGTGAAGAGCTCCACCGCGCTGGACAGGAGCAGGAGGCCGAAGGCGCTCAGGAACATGAAGAGGAAATAGTCCGCGCGGTTGGCGTCCGTCAGGGAGCGGATGCGGATCGCGTTGCCCGCGCATATGGCCAGGCCCAGGAAGATGATGGTCTTGAAGAATTGGGACAGGGCGTCGATCCGATACGACCCGTAGAACATGAATTGCTGCTCGGTCGGGGAAAAAGCGGCCAGCAGGGTCCCCACGAGGGCGGCGGCAACGATCCAGCCTACCCTGTCCTTGAGCCGGTCGCTCATGGCCTGGACGAACAGTGCCACCAGCACGGCCGCCATGAAGAGCTCAGGAATGATGAGGGACGGATTGAAGTTGAGCACGGCGTATCTCCTTGTTTCCCGACAGGGCTGTTTTTTGGGGAGCTACTCCCGAAGGGCGCCGTTGGTACGGGCCCCCTTCCGGGCGACTGAGGTTCCCTCGAGCCGGAGAAGGATATCGGATTCGGAATCCGTCCGGTGCGAAAGGAAAGAGGGAAGCCTCTGCTGCTCGGGCGCGGCCTGGTGGATCATGTCCTTTTGGCGGTGAAAGTCGCTCAGAAGGTTGTCAATGGACGGCCCGATGAAGCTCAGGGCCTTGCCCGGGGCCACGCCGAGATAGATGATCAGGAGCCCCAGCGGGGCCAGATAGACCCATTCCCGGAGGTTCATGTCCTTCCAGTCGGGCTGGACCCGGCTCGGCTTGCCCCAGCCCACGGGAAGCAGGAGCCGGAGCAGATAGGCCAGGCCCAGGATCATGCCGATGATGAAGAGCACTCCCAGCCAGAAGTTGGCCTGGAAAACGCCCAGAAGGACCAGCAGCTTGCTGAAGAAGCCGTTGGTCCCGGGGAATCCGAATGCGGCCAGGGAGAACAGGAGCAGGAAGCCGGTATAGGCCGGCAAGTCCTTGCTCACCCCCATGTTGTCGGAGAGCTCGCGGCTGTGGCTCCGCTCGTAGATCAGCCCCACCATCAAAAAGAGACCACCGGTGATGATTCCGTGATTGACCATGTGCATGATGGCCCCTTCGATCCCCCTGAAGGCGAAGACGAAGATGCCCAGCATGACGAACCCCATGTGGGCCACGGAGGAGTAGGCGATCAGCTTCTTCATGTCCGATTGGCCGATGGCCAGGAAGGAGCCCACGATGATGGACACGATGGCCAGGGCGATCATCACGGGGGCGAAGTAGTCGCTGGCTGCCGGAGTGATGGGGAGGCAAAAGCGTAGAAAGCCGTAAGAGCCCATTTTCAGCAGGATGGAGGCCAGGAGCACGCTGCCGGCGGTGGGAGCCTCCACGTGGGCCGCGGGCAGCCAGGTGTGCAGGGGGTAGATGGGCACCTTGACCGCAAAGGCCAGGGTCATGCCCAGAAAGGTCCAGAACTGGAAGCGGAAGGAATACTGATGGGTCATGAGCTCGGGAATGGAAAAGGTGCCGGTATTGATGTAAAAGGCCACGATGGCGGCCAGAAAGAGGGTGCTTCCGGTCAGGGTGTAAATAAAGAACTTCAGGGAGGCGTAGCGCCTGGAGGGTCCGCCCCAGACCGCGATCAACAGATACATGGGGACCAGCATGGCCTCCCAGAAGATGTAGAACAGGACGAAATCCAGTGCGGCGAAGATGCCGAGACACACCGTGGTCATGAGCAGCAGGGAAATGTTGAACTCCTTGATCCGCTGCTCGATGTATCTCCAGGAGCAGAGCACGCACACGGGGAGCAGAAACACAGTGAGCAGCACCATGAGCACGCTGATGCCGTCAATACCCAGAAAATACTGAATGTTCCACGCCTCGATCCAGGCATGCTTCTCCACGAACTGGAACGCCGCGGTCGTGGTGTCGAAGGCGAGCAGGATGGGAACAAGGAAGAGGCATTCCACAAGGCTCACTACGAGAGTGAAGAGCTTGATCGCGGAGGTGCTTTTCAGGGGGATCAGCGCGACAGCGGCGATCAGGGGGAAGAAGATCAAGAGGCTGAGCACGGGAAAGCCTGTGAGAGGCATGGTCGTCTACTCCGGAAAAATATGATTGTATCCAACGATCTTTCCGCTTTTCCTCCCACGGGGTGAAGCGGATGTGTTGCCTGCCCGCGTGACGTCCGGAAACTACAGGAGCCAGAAGCCGCTGCAGACGATGAGAACGATGATTGTGGCCAGAGCCAGGTACTCCTGGATTCTTCCACTCTGCATTCCTGCCAGGACCTTGCCCGTATCCATCACCCTGTATGCGGTTCCGTCCAGCACCCCGTCGATCCCCCGCCTGTCGAACCAGTCCGAGACCCGGGACAGCCCCAGGACCACGGCCGGCAGGCCACGGTTCAGCGCGGGATCCACGATCTCCTCGATCCTGTTCGCCACGAATGCGGCAACGCGGGGAGTGCCCCGCACGAAGAGCCACTCGTAAAAGCTGTTGATGTACCACCTCTGCCAGAGGAAGGTATGGATTGCCCTGAGAAAAGTGGAGCGGTCGTAGATCGCCTTGCCGTCCCACCTGCGGGAGAAATAGAGCAGATAGGCGGGAACGGCCCCGATCAGGATGCTTGCAATGGACATGGATACCATCGACGCCCGGGAAAAAGAGGCCACGTGCTCGGTCACGGACAGGGCCAGGTCGTGGACGAGCTGGCCGTGGAAGAGGTGGTGCAGCCAGTGTTCGGCCCGGAGCCCGAAAATGCCGAAGACAACGATGAGAACGGCCAGAACGGCGCAGGCCAGGGTCTGGGAGGGGTATCCCTCACCCAGGTGGCTGTGGGACTTGCCGGCTTCCTTTTCGATGTTCGCGCTGGGCCGGCCGTGGAAGATCATCCCGAAATAGCGCATGGAGTAGAAGGCGGTAAAGATCACGGATACCAGGGCCAGCAGGAAAAGGGTGTAGTGCTGGGATTCGAGGGTGGCCGCGAGCACCGCCTCCTTGCTCCAGAATCCGGGAAAGGGCGGGACTCCGATGAGAGAGAGGGTCGCCACGCCCATGAAGGCCCAGGTGAAGGGCATGTAGCGGCGCATGGCCCCCATCTTGTCCGTGTAGATGGAGTGGGCGGCGTGGATCACGGTGCCCGCGCAGAGAAAGAGACAGGCCTTGAACATGGCGTGGCTCACGAGATGGAAGATCCCAGCGGTGTAGCCGCCCACCAGGAGATCCTGGCTCAGGCCGGAAACTCCCAGGGCCAGCATCATGTACCCGATCTGGCTGACAGTGGAAAAGGCCAGGACCTTCTTCAGCTCCAGGGCGACGAGTCCCTGGCTCGCCGCGAGGAAGGCAGTGATCGCCCCGACCCAGGCCACGACGAGGAAGAAGTATATGGCCGCATCGGCTCCGGCTGTCCAGTACCCGTAGTAGAAGATGGGAATGAATCGTGCGGTCAGGAACACGCCGCTCTTGACCATGGTTGCGGCGTGAATGAGCGCCGAAACCGGCCCGGGGCCGGACATGGCCTCGGGCAGCCATTCGTGCAGGGGGAACTGGGCGGACTTGCCCACCGGCCCGGAGATGAGAAGGATGCTGACCAGCACGATAAGCCAGGGGGTCTCGGCCATCTGCGGGATCCATTCCGCAGCTGTCTCGTAGAGCTCGAGGATGTTGAAGGTTCCCGAGTAGTAGTAAATGATCAGCATGCCCCCGAGCATGAGCATGTCCCCGATGCTGGTGACGATAAAGGCTTTGACCCCGCAGGCGCTGGGCATCTGGAAGGGATCGGGCTCGGGCCCGCCGATCTGATGCTCCTTCTCGTCCTGATAGTAGAATCCGATCAGGGCATAGCTGCACAGACCGACCAGCTTCCAGCCGATAAAGATGATGATGAGATTGTTGGCCAGAACCAGCAGCAGCATGCTGCCGATGAAGAGATTCATCAGCATCCAGAAGCGCATGATGGACGGGCTGCCCTTCATGTAGCCCATGCAGTAGATCATGATGAAGAAGCTGATGATCGCCACCACGTTGGCCACGACAATGCTCAAGGGGTCCAGGAGCACGCCGAGGCTTACGTCGATCGGGGTGGAGAGCCAGACAAAGGAGGACTCCAGCGGCAGAGCGTGGGGGTGGAAGAGCAGAGGCAGAAGCAGGGCCGCGGCGAGGGCGGCGAGAAAGGAGAAGAACACGGCTCCGAAATTCATCACGGAGGTGCCGATGCGTGCGAGAAATGGGGTCAGGGCCGCCCCGCAGAAGGGGAAGATGATGCAGAGCCAGGCGAGCTGAAGATCCATATTCCTACCCGTGTCTCAATTTGGGGTTTGCGACCGGAGGCACCGGGCTACATGTTGGCGATTGCCGTGCTGATGACCGGCTCGAACAGGTCCATCACCAGAGAGGGATAAATCCCCAGGACAGCGGAAACCACAACGATTCCGAAGAGCGGCAGGACCATGCTCCAGGGGGGATCGCGCAGCTCCTCTTCCGCGTCGAGCTTTTCCGAAAGGGGGCCGAAAAAGATCTTGCGCGTGAAGTGCACCACATAGGTAATGGTGAGCAGGATGGCCAGGAGGCCGAGGATGCCGATAACAAGGCCCCAATAGTCACCGCGCTGAAAGATTCCGGCGAACATGATGACTTCCGCGGCGAAGCTGCTGAAGGGGGGAATGCCGGCCAGCATCAACCCCCCGGAAAGGAAGAGGAGGACGGTCAGGGGCATCTTGCTTGCCAGGCCGCCCATGATCCGGGTGTCTCGATTGTGGGTGACATAGACCACGAGCCCGCAAGTGGAAAAGAAGACCGTCTTGCCCATGATGTGGCTGAGGAAGAAGAAGAGCCCGCCCTCAATGCTGGCCGCGGTCAGCGCGCCGATCCCCAGCATGGAGTAGGCGCTCTGGCTGATGGTGGAGCAGGCGGGAATGCGCTTGATGTCGGTCTGGGCCAGGGTCAGAAGCGATCCGTAGATCATGGTGACCACGGCGAAGACCATGATGGGCGGCCCGAACCACTGAAAATCGGACCACAAGGGCAAAACAAGAACGCGGACAATAACGTACGCGGCGATGTTGGCGTACACGGCCAGGAGGCCGGCGATGCAGGTGGGGTGCTCGGCATGCACCCAGGGCATCCAGACATGGAGGGGGACGATGGCCAGCTTGGCGAACATGCCCACCAGAATGATGGCGATTGTCCAGAAGGCCAGGGGGTCGCCGGACAAGTGGTGGATCTGGTCGATTTGGAAAGTCCCCAGCTTGGCGTAGATGATGGCCACCCCGCCGAGGAAGAATAGGGCGGAGAAGATGCCCCAGATGGTGCACATAACGGCGACCCAGACTCGCTCGTAGTACCCGAAGTAGGCCATGAGAAAGAAGAGGAACAGGGTGAGCACTTCCAGGAAGAAATACAAGAGCACCAAGTTGCTGGCGAAGCTGACTCCGACGAATCCCACGGGAAAGAAAAGGAACAGATAGAAGAAGCTCGTGAAGTAGCTGACCACGCCCCTTTCGTCGAGGTCGGGATAGAGCACCTCGATGCGGTGAGGGATATACTTGATGGAATAGGTGCACAGGGCCAGGGAAAGAAGGGTGGCGATCAGGGCGACCATGATGCTCAGGCCGTCCGCGACCAGAGTGATATGGATGTCCGGGCTGGCGATTAACTGATATTTTTCTGTTATGGGAGCACCGTTGTAGATGCCGGCGAGTCCGACAAGCAGAAGAGCGGTGGTGTACACCAGGCTCAGCACGGCGAGCCATCCCGCTTTCAGGCCGAGCTGATACCTGAAGAGGAGTATGATCAGGGAGACGACAGCTGGAACCGCAATCGATTGGAGAAGAATTGCAGGCATCATAATATCGCCGTTGGGGCTAGAGATCCAGTCGAGACATTGAACAAGGAAGCGGAGTCACCCATTCACCATGACCTGTCGGCGTTCAAGGGCAGTGAAGGGTCAATCGCGCAGCGGATGCGCGACCGGCACAAGGAAAAAGTGTACAGGACAGGGAATGTTATCCCTTCATTGTCGTTAATTCATCCGCTTCCACATTCTGGAAGCGTTTGGAGACAACGAGGAGGATGGCGAGAAGAAGCGTCGCTTCAGCCGCGGCGATGCCCATGACCAACAGGGTGCCCACCTGGCCCAGCTCGTTGGGTGTGGGAGTGAGCTGGGCCGCGGCCATAATGCTCAGCCCGGCCCCGTTGAGGATGAGCTCAATGCTCAGCACGATACCCACCAGCGTTCTGCGATAGACGATGCCGAAAATCCCGATGGCCAGCAGAAAGACGGCGACGATCTGGTACAGGCTCAACAGGCTCATTTTCTTCTCCTCCTTTCCAGGCCCAGGATGACCGCTCCCCCCATGGCCACGGTCAAAAGCAGGGAGATCAGCTCAAAGGGCAGGATGAAGGGCTCCATCAAAAAGCGTCCCAGCTCCCGGACCGCGATCTCCTCGGGGACCCGAAAGGACGACGGAGCCGCGCTCAGGGCGGCCCAGGAGAGTAGTATCGCGGGGGCCAGACCGGCCAGGAAGGCATAAATGGTCTTTCCCACCGGTTTCCTGAGGCTCTCGTCGCCGCCGGGCCAGGCATTGGTCAGCATGATGGCGAAAAAGATAAGCACACTCACCGCGCCCACATAGATGAGGAGCTGCATCAGTCCGATGAACGGAGCGGCCATGATGAAATACATGCCCGCGACTCCGAAGAGGGTCAGAATCAAGCCCACGAGGGCCCGAACCAGGCTCTTGGACAGAACGGTGATGAAGCCGCCCACCAGGACAACGGCGATGTGTCCGATAAGCAGGGCCCAGGCGAGATAGGCGTATTCCGGAGTCTCCATTCATTGCTCCTTTTGCTCAGCCTGCCTTTTCAGCTTGTCCAACAGGTCGAACTCGAATTCCTCCCGGGAAAATCCGGCCAGATAGACGTCATTGGAAAATCTCAGGCTCCCCACCGGACAATTCTGAACACAGAGACCGCACTGAGAGCAATAGGAGAAATCCAGAACAAAGGTCTGCACTTCCGGTTTCGCCTTCTTGGCGGGTTTTTCCTTTTTCTCCTCGGCCGATGTCTGACCATCGAAGGAGGTGTCCTCAGCGGTTTCCTTCTTTTTCGGCTTGGCTGCCGTCATGTACAGGCAGCTGGAAGGGCAGATGCGAACGCAGTTGCCGCAGGCGTTGCATTTGGGCTTTGTCGGATCCTCGTCACTGGGCGTCAGCTCAGGCGGGCCGCGAAAGCCGTCCAGCGGAGGGGCTTCGCGGGGATAGTGCACCGTGACGCTGGAGCTGAACAGGTTGTTTCCGGTGACGCCGAGCCCGACCAGCAAGCTGTAGAGCCCGCGCAGGGTGGTGCTGAAGGTCTTCGTGATCATAGGGAAATGACCGCCAGGGTTACCAGAAGATTGATCACGGCGATGGGGATCATCCATTTCCAGCAGATGTTGAGCAGCTGATCGAATCGCAGGCGAGGGAAGGTCCAGCGGATCCAGATCATGACCAATAACAGGATGTACACCTTGGCTAGGAACCACCACGCCCCGGAGACGACGGGGCCCTGGAATCCGCCCAGAAAGAGGGTTGCGATGAGGCAGCTGCCGATGACCATATAGGCGTATTCCGCCAGGAAGAAGAGAGCGAAGGCCATTCCGGAATAGTCGGTGTGAAAGCCCGCCGTGAGCTCGCTCTCGCCTTCGGGGAGGTCGAAGGGGGAACGGTTGGTTTCGGCCAGGATGCAAACGAAGAAAATAAGGAAGGCCACCGGCTGATACAGGATGTACCACTGCCAGGGCCAAGCGCCCTGCCCCGAGGCGATGTCGAAGAGGTTGAAGGATCCGGTCAGAAAAATGATGGGCAGAACGGACAGGAGCAGGGGGATTTCATAGGCCACGGATTGCGCGATATCGCGAGCGGCGCCCAGCAGGGCGTATTTGTTCTGCGAGGCCCAGCCGCCGAGGCACAGGGCCAGGACGTTGATTCCGGTGAAGGCCAGGATCAGGATCAGCCCGACATTGGTGTTCACGATCTGCAGCTTGGGGCCGAAGGGAATGGCGATAAAGACAACGATCGCCGGAGTGATGGAAATCATGGGGGCGAGCCAGTATAGAGCCGGATCCGCGCCCCTGGGGGTGAACACCTGTTTGCCCAAAAGCTTGAGACCGTCCGCCACGGGCTGCAGGATGCCGTGCGGCCCCACTTCGTAGGGGCCCACACGTCTCTGGATGAATCCGCCCACCTTGCGGTCCAGATAGACCAGCAACAGCCCGTTGAGGCCGATAAAGGCCATCACGGCGGCGAGGCCGACAAAAATGACGAACATCTGCCAGGGAATGAAAATGAGATCCATCATCGGTCAATTTCCGGAATGACTAGGTCTAGGCTTCCCAGAATGGAGATCGCGTCTGCGATCAAGGTCCCCCGAGCCACCTCGGAATAGAGGCTGAGATTGGAGTAGCCCGGCGATCTGAGCTTGAGCCGATAGGGGGACGTGCCTCCGTCACTCACCAGATGGACCCCGATCTTTCCGCGTGCCCCCTCCACGGCAAAATACACGTCGTTCGGACTGGGCTTGGGGCGCTTCGGGGCCTTCTTGTTCAGGCACTCGCCTTCGGGGAGGGCATCCAGGGCCTGTTCGATGATCCTGATACTTTCCCGCATTTCGTCCATGCGCACCAGATATCTGCTCATGGAGTCGCAGCCGTGGTACACAGGGATATGGTAATCGAAACGGTGGTAAATGGAGTAGGGCTCGGCGCGCCGCACGTCGTACGCCTTCCCCGAGCCGCGGACCACGGGCCCCGTGGCTCCGTACTTGCGGCACATCTCGAAGGGGATCTCCCCGATCTCCTCGAGGCGATTGCGCAGGATGAAATTGTCCGTGACCAGGTCCTTGTACATCTTGAGGCGTTCCTTCATTCTGGAACAGAATTCCCTGGTCTCGGTCACGAAGCGTTCATCCACGTCGCTGGCCACCCCGCCGATGCGGAAGAAGGAGAAGGTCAGCCTGGATCCGATGATCCGCTGCAGGATATCCGAAATCCTTTCCCGATCGTCGAAGGCGTAGAAGAAGGGGGTGAAGGCCCCGAGGTCGTTGATGTACGCCCCCCACCACAACAGATGGGAGCTGATGCGGTTCAGCTCGCAGGTGATGACGCGGATGAACTCGGCCCGTTCGGGGACCTGAACGTCCATGAGGCGTTCCAGGGCACCTATGTGGGCCCAGCCCCAGGCCAGGGGATGCAGATAGTCGATCCGTCCGGTATAGGGCGAGAATTGCGGATAGGTCATCACCTCGCCGATTTTCTCGTGCATGCGATGGATGTACCCCAGCACGGGCTCGGCCCGGAGGATGTACTCCCCGTCGATCTCGAGCAGAATGCGCAGAACACCGTGCGTGGAAGGGTGCTGCGGCCCGAGGTTCAGGACCAGGGTGTCCTCGCGCCCGGTGGTCTGGAACTTCTGCGAGTAGAAGTCGCCGTCCGTTTGTAATCTGCGGTCCAGGTCCATATCGATTCGTGTCTCTTTTCGATGCGGCTCGGAATATGTCAGGGAAAACGATCAATCAGCCCATGGACATGCCGGGAGGGAATCCGCGTTCTGGGTGAATCTGATCTATCGACTTCCGCGCCGATTCTTCCTTGAGAAGCGGGGGTGGCCCCTCGTATTCCGGGTCTAGAAGCAGGGGAACCAGATGGGGGTGCCCCATGAAGCGGACCCCGAAAAAGTCGTGGCACTCGCGTTCATGCCAGCCCGCTCCGGGATAGATCTCGCAGATGGAGGGCAGCTGCGGATCCTCCCGGGAGGCCATGGTGCGCACCACGATCCGTCCGGGGGCATCGTAGTGGTCGAAGTGATACACGACTTCCAAGCCCTCCTGGAGATCGATGCAGGAAATGTCTTCCAGGAAATATCCGGCCCGATCCATTTTTCGCACGGCCTGCACCAGCCTCTGCGGAGTGACGAAATAGCCGATCTCGTACCCTTTGTATTTCTCTGAGACCTGAAAATTGTACAGCCAGTTGATGGTGTTGATCAGCTGGGTGAGATCGCTCGGCCGCTTGTGCTGCTTGCTTTCTTTGGAAGCGCCGTCCTGAGAGGCATTGGATTGATTGGTGTCTTCGGATGCCATGTGTATTCTCTCCGGAACAGTATTTCGGAACAAGGGCAAAAAAATTTGGCCGATTCCGCTTGAAATCAGCTGAGGGGAGTTTCACTGTGATCCGCGACGGGACATTTCCTTCCATGGACGCCGTGTGAGCTCATTAAAGGGTCGTGACCCCTTCCGATTCCGGGTTATTCCTTGGCTGTCTGAGGCTCCGGCCACCAGCGCTTTCCGGTGATCTTTTCCTGTACCTTGAAGAGCCCTTCCAGCAAGCCCTCGGGTCTGGGCGGGCAGCCGGGGACATAGACATCCACCGGTATGAGTCTGTCCACGCCCTCAACCACGTAATACTGGTCCTTGAAAGTGAACGGTCCGCCGGAAATGGCGCAATTGCCCATGGCGATCACCCATCTGGGCGCGGGCATCTGTTCGTAGAGCCGGACAATCAGGGGAGCGATCTTGCGATTGACGGTCCCGCTCACGACAAGGAGGTCGGCCTGTCTCGGGGACGGGCGAAAGACCTCCGCCCCGAAGCGCGCGGCGTCGAATCTGGCCATGCCATAGGCCATCATTTCAATGGCACAGCAGGCGATGCCGAAGGTCATGGGCCACAGGGACATGGCACGGCAGATATTGATGACCTTCTGCACCGATTCGTTGTGAATGGGAGGCTCGTCCACCTCGTGTTCGGCGTATCTGGAGCCTAGGTCTCGATCTTTCTGGGCCATGTGAAGACTCCTTTCTTCCAGAAGAAGAGGATGGAGGCGAAGAGGATGACAATGAAGAGCAGCAGCTTGATGAAGGCGACGGGTTGATCGGCCAGGAGATAGTACGTGGCGACCGGGAACAGGTACAGGACGTCCACGTCGAAGGCCAAGAAGAGCAAGGCATAGAAATAGTAATTGATCCCGAATCGGATCCAGGCCGAACCGTGGGGGGACATGCCGCATTCAAAGGGCATGCTCAGCTCATGGGCTTTGACTCTGTGGGCTAGAAGGCGGGAGAGGAGGAGGGGAACAACCGCGAAGAATATGACTCCCTGGATGAAGAAGAGAAGAATCGCAACATGCAGCCAGGAGACGCTCATAAAGGGAACTACCTATGTGTGGAGGCGTTGAAAGGGGAAGCCTCATATCCACAATCGGACATTAAAATGAGTCACTTTTTTTTACTGAAGCC
>CAYFSD010000013.1:0-15047 GCA_964345705.1 uncultured Desulfohalobiaceae bacterium | reverse complement strand
TGCTTCAGCGTTCACGGGCACGGGGTTTTTGAATCAGCTGGCCTTCGGCTCTGCTTTCTTTTTACCGCCAGGCACTTCATGGTGTCCGGGAGAACATGGGCTTTCCGGCTGTGCGGCGAGGTCCGGGCGGATGCGGCCCGGCCTTCATTCCCGGGCAGGAGTCCAGGTCCCGGGGAAGTGATTCACCGGACCGTGCCCGTGGCCGAGGGGACGGGAGGCTGTCAGGGCCGCGCTGACGTACTCCTTGCCCCGCAGAGCGGCCCATTGGGGTTCAAACCCCAGGGCCAGATTGGCCGCTACCGCGGAGGAGAAGGTGCACCCCGTGCCGTGGGTGTTCGTGGTGGGCACGAATTCGCCCTCCAGATGGGCGATGCCGCTTGCGTCGCAGAAAACGTCCGTCACGGACCGATCACCCAGGTGGCCGCCCTTGACCACCACAGCCCGGCAGCCCGCCTGGTGCAGCTCCAAAGCGGCGCGCTCCATGGCCGGCACGTCACGGATGGCTCGCCCGGTGAGGAGCTCCGCCTCGAAGAGGTTGGGGGTCACCAGGTCGGCCAGGGGAAGCAGGGTGCTGCGCAGGGCCTGCTGCGCCTCCGGCTGCAGGAGCTGGAATCCGCTCTTGGAGACCATGACCGGGTCCAGCACCACGGGGGGCAGCTCGCGGGATCGCAGCTCCTCTCCGATGGCCTCGATGATGGCCGTGCTGAAGACCATGCCCATCTTGATCGCGTGTATCGGCACGTCCTCGAAGAGGCAGCGGATCTGGCCCGCCACGATGCGGGGCTCCATCTCCTGAACCGCCTCCACGCCCACGGTGTTCTGCACGGTCACCGCGGTGATCGCGGTCATGCCGTAGACCCCGTGGGCGGCAAAGGTCTTCAGGTCGGCCTGGATTCCGGCTCCCGCGCTGGAGTCGGATCCGGCGATGCTCAGGCAGGTGCGCATGGGCTCCTCGCAAATGGACGCGGCATTAGGAAAGGCGCCGGGCCAGCTCGTTGGCCACCTTCTCCCCGGACAGAAGCATGCCCCCGAAAACGGGCCCCATGCGATAGGACCCGAAGCAGGCGTTGGCCGCCATGCCGGCCACGTACACACCGGGAAACACCTCCCGGGTGTTCTCCAGGGTGTCCGTCTCCGCCCTGTCGGCCCACATGGATTTTTCGCCCTCCAGGGTGCCGGAGGGGGTGCTCAAGGTGATGTCGTTCTTGCGTACCAGTGTGGACAGGGCGTTCATGTCGTGTCCGGAGCACTCCACGAGGTAGCGGCAGTTGACCACCAGGGGATCCACATGGAGCCCGGCGCTCTGCACCGGGCTGGAATTGATCACGATGCCGGTAACGCGGAGCTGGTCCTCCTCCTGGCGCAGGGCCAGGTCCTCCACGGACAGGCAGTTGAAGATGTGGGCCCCGCTCAGGGTGGCCTTGGAGGCGAGCGTAGTGGTCGCGGCGACGGCATCAGCGGTGTAATACCCCGGCTTGTACTCCTTCAGGGGAATCCCGATCCGCTCGGCGATGGGTCTGCTCTCCTCCTGGACCACGATGACGTTCCAGGTCATTCCACCGCCCCACATGCCGCCGCCGATGGATAGCTTGCGCTCGAAGATCGCCACGTGGAACCCCTGCTGGGCCAGAAGCCACGCGGCGGTCATTCCCGAGGGACCGGCGCCCACCAGGGCGACGTCCAAGTTGAGGCAGGAGGTGAATTTTCGAAAGTATTCCGAGGCGATGGCTTCGGTGATGGTGACCTCGTCCAGCTTCATGACGTCCTCCGCTTAAATGATCCAGGATTGCATCTCGAGGCGGAAAGGGCTGCAACGCCTGGCAGCATTTTCCGGCTTGAGTGTGTCCGGGGGGGTGCCCGGGAATAGATGGCTACAGAAACGCGGGGCTGAGCCCTGCCGGCACAACACGGGAGAAGAGCCAGTCCATTTCACCGCAAGGGTGATGCGGAGTCAAGCCGCAGCCGGGAGATCCGGGAATCGGCTTGACAAGGGCTTGGCTGATTATTTATCTCCACCACTCCAGGCTCGGGAAAGGGGATGACTCCGGTTTTCGGGGCCGATCGTCCCATCGAGGAAATTGTATCCCTCAATCCCGACCCTCTGTCAATTCGGCGTGTCACCAGGAGAGGCTATGATCCATATCCAAGGGCTGAGCAAATACTACGACGGGGTGTGCGCGGTGGAGGACTTCGACCTGGAGGTGCCCGGAGGACAGATCCTGGGGCTCCTGGGCCCCAACGGGGCGGGCAAGACCACCATCCTGCGCATCCTCACCGGGTTCATCCGGCCCACTACGGGGCGGATCCGTATCAACGACCTGGATCCCGCGGAGGACGAGCTGGCCGTCAAGGCCCGCATGGGCTATCTCCCGGAGTCCATCCCCCTGTACCGCAATATGTTGGTGTACGACTTCCTGCGCTACATGATCCGCGTGCGGAATCTGCCCCTGAGCGATCCGGATGCCCGCATCCGGCAGCTGGCCGAGACCTTCGCCCTTGGCCCGGTGATGCACAAGAGCGTGGGCGAGCTGTCCAAGGGATACATGCAGCGGGTGGGCCTGGCCCACGCCATGCTCCCGGATCCAGAGATCCTTGTTCTGGACGAGCCCACGAGCGGCCTGGATCCCAACCAGATCCTGGAAATCCGCTCCCTGATCCGTGAGGTGGGCCGAGAGAAGACGGTCATCCTCTCCACCCACATTTTGAGCGAGGCCGAGGCCACCTGCGACCGGATCGTGATTGTCAATCAGGGCCGGACCGTGGCGGACGGAACCCCGCGGGAGATCAAGAACAGGGCCCGGCAGCAGCAGAGCGTGACCCTGGAGCTGAAGCGGGCCGATGCGGAAGAGGCCCGCACCCGTCTGGAGGCGGTCCCCGGGGTGGACCGAGTCCTGGCCCTGGAGGAAGGGGATACGGAGGGCTTGCTCCTCCGGCTGGAGTGCTCCGGAGGGGAGGATCCCCGCGAGCGGATCTTCGAGACGGTCAAGGCCGGGGACTGGACCCTGCTGCAGATGAGCCGCGAGGCCAGATCCCTGGAGCACATCTTCAAGGAACTGACCCTGGAGAGCTGATCATGTCCGCGATCACCGCTATCTGGAACAAGGAGTTCAAGGACTACTTCCTCACCCCCATCGCCTACATGGTGATCGCCGTCTTTCTGGTGGTTGTGGGCTGGTTCTTCTTCTCCACCTTCTTCATCAAGAGTCAGGCCACCCTGCGGGACTTCTTTCAGCTCTTGCCCGTGGTCTTCGCCTTCGTGGTCCCGGCGCTCACCATGCGCCTCATCTCCGAGGAGCTCAGCCTGGGGTCGTACGAGCTCATGGCCACCCTTCCGGTGCGCCCCGCGCAGATTGTTCTGGGCAAATTCCTGGCCTGCCTCTGTCTCATCGGGGCCATGCTCGCGCCCACCCTTCTGTATGCCGTGAGCGTGGACCTGTTGGGCGATCTGGACTGGGGGCCCGTGCTGGGGGGCTACATCGGAGCCGTGCTGCTCGGCGGGGCCTATGCCGCCATCGGCATGGTCGCCTCCTCCCTGACCCGGAATCAGATCGTGGCCTTCATCGTGGGCGCCGCGGTCTGCTTCACCCTGGCCTATCTGAACCGGATGCTCTTTTTCCTGCCCGAGGCGATCCAGGGGATAGTCAGCTACCTGGCCATCATGACCCATTTCGAGAACGCGGCTCGGGGGGTGCTGGACATTCGGGACGCTATCTACTTCCTGAGCCTCATCTTTCTGGGGCTCTACGCCACGAAGCTCGTGCTGGAGAGCAAGGAGTAAGGGAGGCCTATGATCACGCCACGCAGACTCTCCGAGGCCTATTTGCGCCTGGCCCTTTACATCCTGGCCGCGGTGCTGGTGAATATCGCTGGCCAGAGTCTCAACGCACGGATCGATCTCACGGAGAACAACCGCTACTCCCTGTCCGAGCTGAGCAAGGAGACCGTGTCCGGCCTGCGCGAGCCCCTGACGGTCAAGGCCTTCTTCAGCAAGGACATGCCGCCGCAGTACGCCGAGACCAAGCGCTACCTCCGGGATCTGTTGCGGGAGTACGCCGCTGTCGCGGACAGGAGCTTCAACTACGAATTCGTGGAAGTGACCGGCGAGGGGGAAAACGCACAGAGGGCCCAGAATTACGGGATCGAGCCGGTGCAGGTCCAGGTGGTGCGCAAGGACGAGCTCAAGTACAGCAAGGCCTATATGGGTCTGGTGCTCATGCACGGCGACGCCGTGGCCAGAATCCCCGTGGTCTCCTCCGCGGGACAGCTGGAATACCTGCTCACCTCCAGGATGCGAAAGCTCACGAGCAAGGTGAGCGCCCTGCTCGGTCTCAAGGACAGGATTCAAGTCAGCTTGTATCTCTCTCCGTCGCTGCAGGAGGTCGCTCCCCACATCGGAATCAAGGGCCTGGACAAGCTGCCGGACAGGATGCGCCAAGCGGTGGACACACTCAACGAGAGGCACTACGACAAGCTGATCTATGAGCACCGCGAGTTTGAGCCCGAGGGCAATCGGGAGACCGTGGAGGAGCTCGATCTGCAGACGCTTCAGTGGCCCTCCTCCGAGAAGCGGGGCATCGAGTCCGGCGCGGGGAGCATCGGTCTGGTCCTGCGGCGCGGGGATAAGGCCAGGACGGTGGATCTGTTGAGCGTGTCCCGCCTGCCCATGCTCGGGACTCGATATCAGCTGGTGGACACGGAGCTCTCCACCCTGATCGGGAACAACCTGGAGTCCTTGCTGGGGATCCATCAGAACCTGGGCTATCTCACCGGACACGAGACTCTGCCTCTGCAGCGGCAGTCAGGCCGCGGGCGGCAGCAAGGGCCCAAGACCACGGCCTTCCGGGACATGGTCCGGCAAGGCTACACCCTGCAGGAGGTCGATTTGGAGCAGGGAGTGCCGGAAGGTCTGCAGACCCTGGTCATCGCCGGGCCGAAGAAAGAGTTCTCCGACTTTGAGCTCTATCAGCTGGACCAGGCCCTGATGCGGGGGACCAACCTGGCCGTCTTTCTGGACAGCTATGTCCGCAGGACCTCCCAGACGGGTCGACCGGGGTATACAGAGAATACCAGCGGCCTGAGCCAGCTGCTGGCCCGCTACGGGCTGAGCCTGGAGAACGCCGTGGTCATGGACGAGCGCTGCTTCGAGCGGGAGGTGTCCCGGGAGCGCGGAGGCGGACGGCAACCCGTCTACTTCGCCCCAAAGATCGCCAAGGAGAACATCAATCACCAGCCAGGCTTCATGAAGAACATCAAGGGGCTGATCACCTACAAGGCGGCACCGGTGACAAGCAATTCTACACGGATCGCGGCCCAGGAGGTCACGGCCCAGCCCCTGTACTCCTCTTCGGAGCGCTCCTGGCTGCAGAGCGGCGTGGTCCGGCTCAGGCCCAGCCTGATCGCGCCCCCGGAGGATCCGGGGAAAATGGCCAGCCATTCTCTGGCCTATCTGGCCGAGGGGACCTTTACCAGCGCTTTCCGGGGCGAGCCGGTCCCGGAGCGCGAGCGCGGCGGAAACGGCACCAATGCCACACAGGCCGGGGGCTCGGAGTTGTCCGAAGGGATCCGGGCCCAAGGCGGGAGGCTGGACCGAAGCGAGGAACCGGGCAGGATCGCCCTCATCGGCAGCTCGAGCATGCTCACGGACCAGATTCTGTCCGGCGGACAGGGCCAGCGGATGTCGCCCAATCGGACCTTCGTCATGAACCTGCTGGACGGTCTGAGCGGCAGAACGCGGATGGCCCGGTTGCGCAGCGAGGTTCAGACCTTCAACCCCCTGGACGAGACCACCCAGCTGACGCGAAGCGCGGTCAAGGCGGCCAACATCGCCGGGCTGCCCCTGGCGGTGCTCCTGCTGGGTCTGGGTGTCTGGTTTGCCCGAGCCGGTCGCAGGAAGCAGCTCGCCAGACGCTTCGCCGACGGGGAATAAGAACCGCTGTTCCGGAGTGCGCCAGCCATGAAGCACATCAGGGAATACGCCGTCATTGTCGCGGTCATTGTCGGGGTGGGGTTGTATCTCCTCCTCGGCTCCTCCGGTGGGATCCACTATGATCTGCCGCAATTACCCTCCATCTCCGTGCAGGAGGCGGATACCATCGCGATCCACGGCGGCCGGAGCCTGACCCTGCGACAGAGCAACGGGACCTGGCGAATCAAGGATCAGGGCTACGAGGCGGACGGGGAGAAAGTCCGCGAAATGCTCCGCAAGGCTGCGGAGCCGAAGATCACTGCCCTGGTCTCCGAAGCCGGGGACGACGCCCGCTATCACCTGGAGGGTGAGCGGCGGATCGAGGTCCGGGTCTTGCGGGATGGCGCGACGGTGCGGGAGCTCTATCTGGGCAAGAGCTCCGGAGAGGTGAACAATACATACATCCGGCTTCCCGGGGATCAGAATGTCTACATGGCGGAGACGGATCTGCGGGGCGCCTTCGAGGTCACTGCCAGCGAGCTGCGGGATAAAACCGTCTTCCGCATCGACTCCGGGAACGTTGCTTCCCTGCGTGTCGCCAGCGAGAACGCGACTAGGCGCTTCCGCCGCGTGGACCCATCCGGCGAGGGGGGTAAGGCCAAAAGGGAACACGCCTGGGAAACGGCCAACGGCCAAACCGTGCGGACCGGGCCGCTAGAGGATCTGCTTCGCAGCCTGCAGGATGTCAACTGCCGGGAATACAGGAAGGACTTGAGCCGGAAGGGAACACGGTATACCATCGCCGTGGAAACAGACACCCTGCACCGCCTGACCCTCTTCGCTTCCCAAGGGGAGAGCTCCGGGACGTACGAGGCCGCGAGCTCGCAGAGGCCCGACCCCTTCGCCCTGCCCGGGTATCTGGGTGAGGACCTGGTTTCTTCCGCAAAGGAGCTGTTGAAGGAGCCGAGAGCATCCTCCGGCCCCGAGTGATCGGACCCGCGGACACACTTGGCCGGAGAGAGTCACGCGGCCGCGGCACCTGTTGTGTCGCGGCCCGCTTCTTTGGCCGAAGGGTCGGCCGCGGCATGGCTGCGGAAGGAAAGGGATGCGGGCACAAGCGACGGATCCTTCGCCTGCGGCGACATAAAAGCAACCAACGAGACGAGCCCATGATGAACAAGAAGAGCAAAAAGGGGCCCTACCCTTCCGCGGAAAGGGCCGCCAGGCATGAGAGGGAGCACGAGCAGAAGGCCCTGGAGGAGCAGGCGAGCTATCGGCTGGCCTTCCAGGATCCGGACCTGTTGCTCAGGGAGGAGCTGCGGCCGGTGCGCATCCAGCTGGAGATCATCAAGCCGGATCTGTTGATGGACGAGCACAACATCGATTCCACGGTGGTCTTCTTCGGAAGCGCGCGCATCCTGGATCCGGAGACCGCCCGGGAGCGGGTGGACGAGCTGCGGGCCCGGGTGGAGGCCGATCCCCCGGGGGACCAAACCCTGCGCCACGAGCTGGCCAAGGCGGAGAAGCAGCTGGAGAAGAGCGCCTACTACACCGAGGCCCGGAAACTGAGCCGAATGATTTCCAGCTGTACGGAAGAAAAGTGCATGGTGCCCATCACCGGCGGCGGCGGCGGCATCATGGAGGGGGCCAACCGGGGGGCCTACGAGGGGGGCGTTCCCTCCATCGGGTTGAACATCGTCCTGCCCCACGAGCAAAAGCCCAATCCCTACATCTCCCCGGAGCTCTGCTTCCAGTTCCACTATTTCGCCACGCGGAAGATGCACTTCCTCATGCGGGCCAAGGGGCTGGTCGCCTTTCCGGGCGGGTTCGGGACCCTGGATGAGGTCTTCGAGACCCTGACCCTGATGCAGACGGGCAAGATCGATCGCTTCCCCGTGATCCTCTTCGGACAGGCCTACTGGGAGCGGGTGGTCAACTTCCAGGCCCTGGTGGAGGAGGGCACCATCGATGAGGAGGACCTGGACCTCTTTCAGTACGTGGAGCGGGCCGAGGAGGCCTGGGAGATCATCACCGCGTACAACGGGATCGCCAACGGCCTGGGAAGGCAGGCCGGGTAGGCCCAAGACGAGCTCCGGAATCCAAGTGAGGCGAGCTTTCGGGGTCACGCACCCTTGGCGGGCCGCTCCCCGAAGATGCGCGTTCCGATGCGGATGAGCGTGGCCCCCTCCTCCACCGCCTCCTGGAAGTCGTGGCTCATGCCCATGGACAGATGGGGCAGATCCGCTCCCAGCTCCTGCTGCAGGGTCCGGCTCATTTCGCGCAGCCTGGCGAAATAGGCCCGCGGATGATCCTCGTCAAATGGCGGCATGCACATCAGACCCCGCAGGTCGAGCCAGGGCCGGGCGAAGATGTCCTCTGCCAGATCCCGCAGGTTTTCCGGGGGCACTCCGGCCTTCTGCGTCTCCCCGGCCAGGTTGACCTGGATGAGCACGGCCTGCCGCACCTCCGCCCGGGCGCAGCGCTTGTCCAGCTCCCGGGCCAGCTTAATGGAGTCCAGGGAGTGGACCAGATGGAACCGGCCCGCGATGTGCTTGGCCTTGTTCGTCTGCGGTGCGCCGATGAAGTGCCAGCGGACGGGGAATTCGGCCAGGGCCTGTTGCTTGTCCAGGGCCTCCTGGACGTAGTTCTCCCCGAAGTCCTCGTGTCCGGCCCGGGCCAACTCGGCCATGGCCTCCACGGGCTGGAACTTGGACGCGGCGACCAGGCGGACTCCGCCGGGATCCCGCCCCGCCCTGTTCGCGGCTGCCGCGATCTCTTCCAGGATCCGGCGGTATTCGGCCCCAACGGATGTCATGAGCGGCCTCCGACGTCGGCTTGGCCCCGGACGGCTTCCGGGATCAAAGGCCCTGGTTCTCTGGGGCGAGGCCCTGCAGAAAGTTTCTGTTTTCCGTCCATCCGGGCTTGACCTTGACCCACAGCTGCAGATGAATCCTCTGCTCCAGCATGGCCTCCAGCTCCAGACGCGCCGCCTGCCCCACTTCCTTCAGCTTGCGGCCCTTGGCCCCGATGACCATGGCCTTGTGGCTCTTGGTGCCGACATAGATCACGCAGCCGATGTGCAGCATGCCGCTCTCGGGATCCTCGTCCCAGTATTCTGTCTGCACGGCAACAAAATAGGGCAGCTCCTGCTCCAGGCCGAGGAAGAGCTTTTCCCGGACGATCTCCGAGGCCAGAAAGCGCATGGGCAGCGTGGAGAGCTGGTCCTCGGGATAGAGGAAGGGGGAACGGGGCAGATGGCTTTTGAGATGGTCCAGGAGCTCCAGGGTCCCCTCCCCCTGCACCGCGGAGAGGACGAAGAACTCCGTATCCGGGAAGTAGGCCTGCAGGGACTCTAGGAGGGGGAGCAGGTCCCGCTTCCTGGACACCAGGTCCTGCTTGTTCAGGGCCACGGTCAGAGGAAGGCCGGCGGTTTTGAGGCGTTCATGGATCACCTCCATGTCCCGGCGCAAGCGCTTTTGTTGCTCCACGTAGCGGGAGGCGTCCAGCAGGAGCAGGACGTGGTCCGCCCCTTCCAGAGCCTGCCAGGCGGTCTCCACCAGGAAGGCGTTCAAGGATTTCGTGGTGTGATGTATGCCCGGGGTGTCCAGAAAGAGGATCTGGGTGTTCTTTTCCTGATAGATGCCGCTGATCCGGTTCCGCGTGGTCTGCGGCTTGGGGGTGACGATGGAGAGCTTTTCCCCTAGGAAACAGTTGAGCAGAGTGGATTTGCCCGAGTTGGGCGGCCCGGTGATGACCACGACCCCGCAGCGTGTGGGGTGCTCCGAAGGTTCCTGGTCCGTGGGGGGGTCGGTGAGCGGGTCGTGCATGGGGGAGCGGTCCTTTCCCTGGGGGAAGCGGCTTGCACAGTTATCGATGTTTTGATAGCCACAAGCGCATGAGTCCGACAGCGAGGCAATCCGTTCCGGGCTTGCGTCGCATGGGAAGCCGTTTCGGCACGGATGGTGCATGAAAGCAGTCCGTACGGATCAGGCACCGGGACGCTTCCCGGAGACCCCGGCCCTTTCACCGCCTCCATCCGCGCGAGGAGCGGACAAAACCGAAGCACAGGCATTATGACCAAAGATTTGATCATTGTCGAGTCCCCGGCCAAGGTGCGGACCATCAAGAAGTTCCTGGGCAAGGGGTACGCCGTGGAGGCCTCCGTGGGCCACGTGCGCGATCTCCCCTCCAACAGCCTGGGAGTGGACGAGGACAACGGATTTCAGCCGGAATACCGCACCGTTCCGGGCAAGGAGAAGGTGGTCAAGCGGCTCAGGGACGCCGCCGCCGAGGCCCAGCGGGTTTACCTGGCCCCGGACCCGGACCGGGAGGGCGAGGCCATCGCCTGGCACGTGGCCGAGCTGATCCAGGACGTGAATCAGAGCCTGCACCGCATCCAGTTCAACGAGATCACCTCCCCGGCGGTGAAGGCGGCCCTGCAGACCCCGCGCCAGCTGGACCTGAACCTGTACAACGCCCAGCAGGCGCGCCGCGTCCTGGATCGGCTGGTGGGGTACAAGCTCTCCCCCCTGCTCTGGAAGAAGGTCAAGCGGGGCATCTCCGCGGGACGGGTGCAGTCCGTGGCCCTGCGGCTCATCGTGGAGCGGGAGCGGGAGCGGGAGCATTTTGTTCCCCAGGAATACTGGCTGTTCAAGGCGAAGCTCGAGGGCAAGCAGCCTCCTCCCTTCGAGGCGGAGCTGTGGCGCGTGGACGGCAAGAAGCCGAAGATCGGGGACCGTGAAACCGCTGAGTCGCTCCACGGGGAGGTGGGACAGACCCCTTTCCGGGTGGAGGATATCCAGGAAAAGGAGCGTTCGCGGCAGCCGGGGCCGCCCTTCATCACCTCCACCCTGCAGCAGGAGGCGAGCAACAAGCTGGGATTTTCCGCCAAGAAGACCATGACCGTGGCCCAGCAGCTCTACGAGGGGGTGGAGCTGGGCGATCGCGGCACCACCGCCTTGATCACCTATATGCGCACCGACTCGGTCCGCATCTCCTCCCAGGCCCTGCAGATGGCCAGGGACTGGATCCAGGAGCGCATGGGCGAGAAATATCTGCCCCAGAAGCCCAGGCAGTTCAAGGGCAAGGGCAACGTCCAGGACGCCCACGAGGCCATCCGGCCGGTGGATCCCGGGCTCTCCCCGGAGGAGGTGAAGTCCTTCCTGGGCAGGGATCAGCAGAGGCTCTACCGCCTGATCTGGCAGCGCTTCATCGCCTCGCAGATGACCCCGGCCAAGTACTGGGACACGGTGGTCCTGATCCGGGCCGGACGGACCCAGTGGCGCTGCCGCGGACAACGGCTCATTTTTCCCGGGTTTTTGGAGGTCTACTCCCCAGATGATTCCCTGAAGGAGGTGCGCCTCCCAGAGCTGAGCAAGGGGGAGGATCTCGCGGTGCACCATATCGGGAAGGAGCAGAAGTTCACCCAGCCTCCGGCCCGCTACAGTGAGGCCAGCCTGGTCAAGACCCTGGAGCAGAAGGGGATCGGCCGTCCCTCCACCTACGCCCAGATCATCTCCACCCTGCAGGACCGGGACTACGTGCGCACCGAGAAGAAGCAGTTCGTGCCCACCGAGCTGGGCAAGGTGGTGAACGACCTCCTGGTGAGCCATTTCACCACCCAGATGGACGTGGGATTCACCGCCAGCATGGAGAACAGCCTGGACCGCATCGCCGAGGGGGAGCTGGATTGGGCCCAGGTGCTCCGCGACTTCAGCCAGGATTTCAATCCCGCCCTGGAGAGCGCCCAGCAGAACATGGCCCAGGTCAAGACCGGCCTGGACAGCGGGCTGACCTGCGAGAAGTGCGGCAGGCGGATGGTGATCAAGTTCGGCAAGAAGGGGGAGTTCCTGGCCTGCGAGGGATACCCGGAGTGCCAGAACAGCAGCAACTTCACCCGGGACGAGCAGGGGAATATCCAGCCCGTGGAGGAGGCCCCGCCCGAGGAGATGGGATCCTGCCCCAGATGCGGCAAGACCCTGGTGCTCAAGACCTCCCGGACCGGGAGCCGCTTCATCGCCTGCACCGGGTACCCGGACTGCCGCTATACCGCCTCCTTCGGCACGGGAGTCCCCTGCCCCGAGGAGGGCTGCGACGGGGAGCTGGTGGAGAAGAGCTCCAAGCGGGGGAAGGTGTTCTACGCCTGCAATCGCTATCCGGACTGCACCCACGCCGTGTGGGATCCGCCGGTGAAGGAGCGCTGCGGCAAGTGCGGCCATCCCCTGCTCGTGGCCAAGAGCACCAAGAACCGGGGGGAGCACCTGGCCTGCCCGCTCAAGGGCTGCAACTACTGGCGCTCCAAGGATACGGAAGAGGAGTCGGGTTAGCCCTTCCCGCGGATATCGCCCGCGAATCAGGCGAATCGAGAGCCTGTGAAGGAGATGGGCAGCTTCTCCTCCAAACTAGGGCCATGACACGTCTATAGTCACCTGCCTGCCCGCCTTGTTGGCGAAGACCACGTACCCCTCCTGCCTGCCGAAGAGATACAGGGCGTGCGTGAGGCGCACGTCCTCCCGGCAATAGTCCACAACCTTATCTGTCTCCCCGCTGCGCCACCAGGCCAGGGCCTCGGTCCCGCTTCCCGACTTGCTCACGCCCAGGGTGTTCTGGACCAGGTTGTTCAGAGACAGGCGATAGCCCAATACGGCCTGGATCTCCCGCAACAGGTCCAGGGTGGCCGGGGGCGAGGGGGCCGAGTCCCCGTATCCGGCCAGGACCCGGTAGTCGAAGCCGATGAGGTTGAATCCCACCACCAGGTCCACGGAGTGCAGGGCGCCCAGGAGCTCCGGGACCCGGTCCTCCATGTACGCGGTGTATTCCTGCGTGGCGCTGTCGTAGAGCACGGCGCAGCTTACCCCCATCCGGTGCGCGTTGTGCCAGCCCCCCACTTCCTGGGCCGAGAGCCGGGTTTCCAGATCGAGCACCGCGTAGCGCAGGTTGCCGGCGGCTTCCGCTCCGGATTCGGGGGCCGGTTGGGATTCTGGGGGATGGGGGAAGGCGTGGATGGTGCCCGCCTCCTCCCGGTCCGGGGGCTCGCCGTCCCGTTCCCGGGGCAGCATGAGCTCCAGGATGGCCCGAACCGCCCGCTTGTCCAGCGGCCGGTTGCCAGAGCCGCATTTGGGGGAATGGATGCAGAAGGGGCATCCCTGGGAGCAGCCGCAGGAGGCCATGGTCCGCCATGCCTTGTCCAGCAGGCTTACCGGATGGGAGAAGGCCTGCGAGGCCAGCCCCACTCCGCCGGGATGGCCGTCGAAGACAAAGACCGCGGGCCCCTCCAGCTGGGGATGCACCGGATAGGAGATCCCGCCCAGGTCGTTGCGGTCCGTGAGCACGACAAGGGGCATGATCCCGATGATCAGGTGCTCCAGGGCGTGGATGCCGCCCATGAAGTGCAGCCTCCGTTCCTCCACCTCCCGCTGGATCCGGTCCGGAAGACGGATCCACAGCCCCTCGGTCTCAAACACCACCGGGGGGAGGTCCAGGGGCATCACGGAGATGAGCTTCTGGCCCCGGACCAGGCGCTTCTCGTATCCAGTGAAGCGTTCCGTGACCCGGAGCCGGCCCAGGCAGATCTCCACGTCACCCAAGCGCTTGCTCCGGGACAGGCTCAGGATCTCCGTCTGCTTCTCCGTGCGCACGCGGGTGAAATAGTTGACCTTGGCCTGCTTGGCCAGGACCACCCCCTGCTCGAAGTCGAGGTCCTCGATCACGTAGGTCGTGCCCCGGTGGAGATAGACCGCTCCGGGATGGGTCTCCCGGCAGGCCCGGTAGCGGTCGGTGTCCCCGATGGCCCTTCGCCTGTCCCGGTCCATGATTTGTAGGTTGGACTCCGAGCCGCGGAGGGAGACCTTCTGCTGCACCTCCGGATCCCTGGGGTAGAGCACGCTCCCGTCGGCGCTCGGCAGCAGCTGCCCCTCGGCCACGAGCTGCTCCAGCCGGTCCTTGGCCTCCCCGTCCGCGATGGCGCGGTCGTGGCGCGAAAGGGGCATGTCCGCCGCGGCGCAGAGCAGATGGCTTCGGGCCAGGACGGGGTTCCTCGGGTTGAGGACCGCCTTCTCCGGCTCCTGGCGAAAGAATTCTTGCGGGTTGTGCATGAAGTATTGATCCAGGCTGTCCTCATGGCCCAGAAGGACCACCGCGCTCTCCTGCTGTTTGCGGCCCACGCGCCCGCCGCGCTGCCAGGTGGCCATCACCGAGCCCGGGTAGCCCACCAGGAGGCACAGGTCCAGCTCCCCGATATCGATGCCCAGCTCCAGGGCGCTGGTGCTGATCACCGCCAGCAGGCTGCCCTCGGCGAGCCCGGCCTCGATCTTTCGGCGCTCCTCGGGCAGGAATCCGGAGCGGTAGGCGGTGATGTACGGGGCGTAATTGGCCAGGCGCTGCTTGGTCCACATGGAGATGAGCTCGGTCATCTTCCGGGACTGGCAGTAGACGATGGTTCGAAGCCCCCGGATCAGGGCCGCCTGCAGCAGCTGCAGGGCGTTGGACGCCGCGCCGGAGAGCAGCGGATTGAGGAAAAGGAAGTGCTTCGCTCCCCGCGGGGCGCCGTTTTCCGTCACGGATTCCACCTCGAGCCCGGTCAGCTCCCGGCTCAGCTGGGCAGGGTTGCCCACGGTGGCGGAGCAGAGGATGAAGGTGGGGTCCGCGCCGTAGGCCCGGCACACGCGGCGCAGCCTGCGGAAGACCCAGGCCATGTTGGACCCGGTGATCCCGCGGTAGGTGTGGACCTCGTCGATGACCACATAGTCCAGATGGGCCAGAAAATCCGTCCACATGCGGTGTCCCGGCAGGATGCCCAGGTGCAGCATCTCCGGATTGGTCAAGAGCATCTCCGGCGGGTTCCTCCGGATGCGGGCCCGCTCCTTCTTGGAGGTGTCCCCGTCGTACACCTCGGCGCGCGGGACGGGCCCTCCCTCCAGCTCGGCGAAGATTTGCTCCAAGGTCTTGTGCTGGTCCCGGGCCAGGGCCTTGAGCGGGGAGATGTACAGGGTCCTGCTCTTGGTCCCGGACAGGAAGCGTTCCAGCACAGGCAGGACATAGATCAGGCTCTTGCCGCTCGCGGTGGGGGTGGAGATCACGGTGTGCCGCCCCGCCCGGACCGCGTCCAGGGCCCGGACCTGATGGGAATAAAGCCCTTCGATGC
>CAYFSD010000012.1:1597-15638 GCA_964345705.1 uncultured Desulfohalobiaceae bacterium | reverse complement strand
CTGGCGAGGAATTGCTTCGGGTGAGCGGGCTGAGCAAGACGATGGGGGGCACGAGCATCCTGAGCGACGTGGATATGGTCGTGGGCAAGGGGGAGCTCAAGGTGCTCATCGGTCCTTCCGGGGGAGGCAAGAGCACTCTGCTGCAGTGCATCAATCTGCTCCTTGTGCCGGACAGCGGCCGGATCCACCTGGAGGGCAGCGAGGTGTCCTTTAGCCGCAAGCGGGATATCCTGGCCTACAGGCAGCAGATCGGGATGATCTTTCAGGACTTCAATCTCTTCGACCACCTGAACGCCCTGCAGAACGTGAGCATTGCCCTGCGCAAGGTCAAGCGCATGAGCTCCCGCCAGGCGGCCGAGCGGGCGGAGGGCGAGCTCGAGCGCGTGGGCATCCGGGAACAGAAGGGGCTCTATCCCGCCGAGCTTTCCGGGGGGCAGAAGCAGCGCCTGTCCATGGCCAGGGCCCTGGCCATGGACCCGGCCCTGCTCCTGTTGGACGAGCCCACCTCGGCCCTGGATCCCGAGCTCATCGGTGAGGTCCTCTCCGTGATCCGGGAGCTGTCCCGGAAGGGGATGACCATGGTCATGGCCACGCACCAGATGGGCTTCGCCAGGACCCTGGCCCAGGAGATCATGTTCATGGAGGGGGGACGCATCGTGGAGCAGGGCACTCCCCGCGAGCTCCTCGACGATTCCGGCTCGTGCAGGAGCCGGACCCTTTCCTTCTGTGCCAAGATCAACGAGCTGTACGCCTAGGACGAGGTGGCGATGGACCCTTCCTTTCTGTGGAACGAGCTTGTTCCGGCGCTCAACGACGGGCTCCTCGTGTCGCTGCTATTGATCCTGCCCTCGGCGTGCATCGGCCTGGTGCTGGGGATCCTGGCCGGCTTTTCCCGGACCTTCGGGCCCCCCTGGCTCTCCCGGATCGCTTCGGCCTATGCCACGGTGTTCCGAGGAACCCCCCTGCTGGTTCAGCTCTTCATGCTCTATTTCGGGCTGCCGGGTATCGGGATCTATCTGACTCCGTACATCGCCGCGGTAACGGGCTTTTCCCTCTGCAGCGGGGCCTATCACTCGGAGTACATCCGCGGGGCCCTGCTCTCCATCAAGAGCGGCCAGATCCGTGCCGCGGAAGCCCTGGGCTTCTCCCGGGCCAGGACCATGCTGCACATTGTGCTGCCCCAGGCCCTGCGCCGGGCCTTGCCCGGGGTGGGCAACGAGCTGATCTATTTGATCAAGTACTCCTCCTTGGCCTATATTATCACCTGCATCGAGCTGACCGGAGAGGGAAAGATCCTGGCCGCCCGTAGCTTTCGCTACACCGAGGTTTTTCTGGTGGTGGGGGTCTACTATCTGCTCCTGGTGTCCCTGGCCAGCATCGGGCTGCGCAAGCTGGAGGACATGCTGCGGGTGCCCGGGTTCGGGAAGGGATAGCGGAGGTCGGAGATCGGAAGTCGGAGGTCGGAGATCAGAGGTCGGAAGACGGAGGACGGAAGACGGAGGACGGAAGACGGAAGACGGAAGACGGAGGACAGAAGACAGAAGACGGAAGACAGAGGACAGAGGACAGAGCACAGAATGTTTTTCCTGAAGCGGATGCCGCAGGACAGAAAACACAACGCAAAGACCATGAGATGAGCGCATGAGCTGGAAAAAAACCGCTGCCTTCGGCGTTCACTTCTACACCGCCCTGGGAGTTGTCCTTGCCGGCTTGGCCGTCCTGGCCATCGCGGAGCACAACGTGCGAGCCTTTCTCATCTATCTCTGGCTCGCCGTCTTCGTGGATGCCACGGATGGGACCATCGCCCGCTATTTCGACGTGAAGGGGGTCTTCCCCCACTTCAACGGCGATCGGCTGGACGACATCATCGACTACATCACCTACGCCTTCCTGCCCGCCGTGGGGCTCATCGAGTTCGGCGTGCTCTCGGGATCCCTGGCGGTGCTCGCCTTCGTCCCCCTCATGGCCAGCGCGTACGGATTCTGCCAGGAAATGAGCAAGACAGAGGAGTCCTTTGTCGGGTTCCCCTCCTTCTGGAACATCATTTTCCTCTATCTCTACATCCTGCCCCTGTCCGCCATCTGGGACGTAGTGATCATCCTGTTCTTTTCCGCTCTCGTTTTTGTCCCGGTCCACTACATCTACCCCTCCAAGACGCGACGGATGTGGCAGGTCACCATCGGCCTCTCCGCGGTCTACGCCCTCCTGGTGGGGATCGTCTGTGTCTTTCCCCACGCGGAATGGGCCAGGATGGTCGCGATCATCTCCCTGTTCTATCCCGCGTACTATTTCCTGGTCTCCGTGGTGCACCACTACTCCAGGCATCGGGCCAAGGCGAGGGCCTGAGGGGGGCAGTATATCAGTGAGTCAGTGGGTCAGTAGGTCAGTAGGTCCGTGAGTCGGTATGTCAGAGGGGCGGTGAGTCAGTGCCCCCCAAAAACCAAACCAGGAACCGTGAACCGTGAACCCGGAACCGTGAACGGTGAACGCAGAACGCAGAACGCAGAACGGGGAACGCATCCATGCACCACACACCACGCCATCTCCCCCTCCGGCCGGAAGGGCTCCCCCTGATCGGGGCCGCGGCCTGGCTGTCCCTGATCTTCGCCCTGCTGGGCTGGGCAGCGCTTGCGATCCTTGCCCTGTTGGCCATGCTCTTTTGCCTGCAATTCTTCCGCGACCCGGAGCGGATCGTGCCGGACGGGCCGGGTCTGGCCGTGGCCCCCGCGGACGGACGGGTGGTGCGCGTGGACCGGGCCGTGGATCCAGTGGACGGGCAGGAGAAGGACCGGGTGGCCGTCTTTATGCACGTGTTCAACGTCCACGTGAACCGCGTCCCTGTCCGCGCCACGGTTGCGGGACAGCGCTATCTCCCGGGGCGCTTTTTGAACGCCTCGCGGGACAAAGCCAGCGAAGACAACGAGCAAAACGTGATCCATCTGACAGATGAGCGGGGCGGCCATTGGACCGTGGTGCAGATCGCGGGCTGGGTGGCCCGCCGCATCCTCTCCTGGGTGGAAGCGGGAGAGGAGCTGCAGCGAGGGCGCCGGCTGGGCATGATCCAGTTCGGCTCCAGGGTTGACCTCTACCTGCCGCAAGGTTATGAAATAGTGGTATCCCGCCGACAGAAGGTTGTGGCCGGACAGTCCGTCGTGGCCAGGCTTTCACCGGAGCAGGGCGGGAACACGAGGCAATCATGAGCACTGTGCGCCACAAGGGCCTGTATATCCTGCCCAACCTGTTCACCATCGGGAGCCTTCTCGCCGCGTTCCTGGGGATCCTCTGGGCCGTGGACTCCCGCTTCGGGATCGCCGCGGTGGCCATCCTGGTGAGCACCCTGTTGGACGGGCTGGACGGGAAAGTGGCCCGGATGACCAAGGCTGGCTCGGAGTTCGGGGTCCAGATGGATTCCCTGGCCGACTTGGTCGCCTTCGGGGTCAGCCCGGCCCTGTTGATCTTTCTGTGGCAGACCCAGAGCTTCGGTCGGGTGGGAGTGGCCTGCTCCTTCCTCTTCCTCGCCTGCGGGGCTCTCCGCTTGGCCCGGTTCAACGTGCACACCCTGCGCGGCACCCAGCAGAACAAGAAGAGCTTCGTGGGTCTGCCCGCTCCGGCGGCGGCCTGCATGCTGGCCACCCTGGTGCTCTTTTCCGCCACGTTGTCCGAAGCGTTCACGGAGACCTTTGTCGCTCCCTTCTCCCTGGTCTTCATCTCGTTGCTCGCCCTGCTCATGGTGAGCAACGTCAGCTACGCCTCCTTCAAGGATCTGGAGTTCGTCAAGCTCCATCCCTTCACCGCCACCCTGGGGGTCGTGCTCGGCTGTGTTCTGGTCCTGGTCGAGCCCCAGATGGTCCTTTTCCTCATCTTTCTGGCCTATCTGCTGTCCGGCCCGATCTCCTACTATCTTCAGCGCAGCGGTCACGGGGCGCTCCTGCTACGGGGGCTTTCCCGCCGTAAGCCCTCGTGAAGAGATCACCACCCCACACAGCCCATCGTGAATCATCAATCGAGCCCGAGAAAAGGGACTTGCCGCATCAGTCCGCCTTTTTTCGGGATCGGATCAGGTATGCCCTCATCTCCAAGGAGAGCCGATATGACGGAACGCGTCTACATCCTGGACACCACCCTTCGCGACGGGGAGCAGTCCCCGGGCGCAACCATGAACAAGGAAGAGAAGAAGCGCCTGGCCCGCCAGCTGGACACCCTCGGGGTGGACGTGATCGAGGCCGGGTTCCCCGCCTCCAGCCAGGGGGATTTCGACTCCGTGTCGGAAATCGCCCAGTCCGTGGAGAGCTCCCAGGTGGCGGCCCTGTGCCGGGCCTCGGACAAGGACATCGACCGGGGCTGGGAGGCCCTGTGCCGGGCCAATCGACCCCGGATCCACGTCTTTCTGGCCACCTCGGACATCCATATGCAATACAAGCTGGAGATGAGCCGGGACGAGGTCCTGGAGGCCACGGCCAGGGCGGTGCGGCGGGCCAGCAACTACACGGAGAACGTGCAGTTCTCCGCGGAGGACGCCTCCCGCTCGGACCGCGCATTTCTGGCCCAGGTGGTGCGGACCGCCATCGACAACGGGGCGACCACGGTGAACATCCCGGACACCGTGGGCTATGTGCAGCCCCACGAGATGTACGAGCTCATCCTCTTCCTCAAGAAGAATGTGGAGAACGTGGATCAGGCCGTGCTCAGCGTGCACTGCCACAACGACCTGGGGCTGGCCGCGGCCAACACTCTGGCCGCGGTGCGGGCCGGGGCCAGGCAGGCGGAGGTGACCCTGAACGGTATCGGGGAGCGGGCCGGCAACGCCGCCCTGGAGGAGGTGGTCATGGCCCTCCGGGTTCGGGAGGACGCCTACGGGGTGTCCAACCGGATCCAGACGGAGCAGGTCTTCCCCACCTGCCGGCTCCTGTCCCTGGTCATCGGCCAGCCCATCCCCGCGTACAAGGCGGTCATCGGGGGCAACGCCTTCTCCCACGAGGCCGGGGTCCATCAGCACGGCATGCTCATGAACAAGCGGACCTACGAGATCATGACCCCGGAGAGCATCGGCCGTCCGCCCTCGGAGATGGTCCTGGGCAAGCACTCCGGCAAGCACGCCTGCAAGCGGCAGCTGGAGCAGCTGGGCTACCGTTTGAGCGATGAGCAGCTCACTCAGGTCTTCGAGGCGGTGAAACGACTTGCGGACAAGAAGAAACAAGTATATGTGGAGGACCTGGAGTCCCTGGTCCTGGAGGAGATCTTCCGCATCCCGGACAAGTACAGGCTCCTCTACCTGAGCTCCCTGTCCGGGAACATGGCCATCCCCACCGCGACCCTGAAGATGGAGGTGGGGGAGAGCGAATGCCAGACCGCGGAGTTCGGCGCGGGGCCGGTGGATTCCGTGTTCAACGCCATCGACAACCTCGTGGGCGAGTCCCCCAGTCTGCTGCACTTCACCGTGAGCTCCATCACCGGGGGCACGGACGCCCAGGGCGAGGTCACGGTGAAGATCGAGAACCAGGGGCAGACCGCCATCGGCCGGGGCTCTGACGCGGACATCATCGTGGCCAGCGCCAAGGCCTACATCAACGCCCTGAACCGCCTGGCCCGCAAGGAGGAGAAAACCGTATGGGACAAAGTCTAGCGCATAAGCTCCTGCAGGCCCATACCCAAGAGACCGTGGAGTCCCCCGGCCAGATCGTGCAGTGCGGCGTGGACCTGGTCCTGGCCAACGACATCACCGCGCCCCTGGCCATCGACTCCATGGAGCGGATGGGCGCGGAAGAGGTCTTCGATCCCGAGCGCGTGGTTCTGGTCTGCGACCACTTCACCCCGAACAAGGACATCGACTCCGCGGAGCAGGTGAAGCGGGTGCGCGACTTCGCCGCGCGGATGGGAATCACGCACTACTATGAAGGGGGGAGCTGCGGCGTGGAGCACGCCCTGCTCCCGGAGCTGGGGCTCGTGGGCCCCGGGGACCTGGTGGTCGGGGCGGACAGCCATACCTGCACCTACGGCGGGCTGGGGGCCTTCGCCACCGGCCTGGGCAGCACGGACATCGCCGCGGCCATGGTCCTGGGCGAAACCTGGTTCAAGGTGCCCCCGAGCATCCGGGTGAGCCTGACGGGGACGCCGGCTCGCTTCGTCGGGGGCAAGGACGTGGTCCTGCATCTTCTGGGGCGCATCGGGGTGGACGGCGCCCTGTACAAGGCCCTGGAGTTCGCCGGTCCGGGAGTGGCCGAGCTGGACGCGGAGGCGCGCATGACCGTGGCCAATATGGCCATCGAGGCCGGGGGCAAGGCGGGCCTTTTTCCCGCGGACGAGATCACCCTGGGCTATCTGCGGGCCGCGGGCCGCACGAAGGACGTCCCCTTGGCCGCGGACGAGGACGCGGAATACGAGGCGAGCCTGGATATCGAGCTGGACCGCCTGGAGCCGCAGGTGGCCCGGCCACACCTGCCGGACAACGTCTGTCCGGTGAGCGAGGCGGAGGACCTCGTCCTGGACCAGGTGGTCATCGGCTCCTGCACCAACGGCCGCATCAGCGACCTGCGAGAGGCAGCGGAGATCCTGAGGGGGCGCACGGTGGCCCCGGGGCTGCGCCTGATCGTTCTGCCCGCGACACCCCGCATCTACCGCATGGCCCTGGAAGAAGGGCTGCTGGAGATCTTCAGCAGCGCGGGCGCGGTGATCGGGCCGCCCACCTGCGGCCCGTGCCTGGGCGGCCACATGGGGATCCTGGCCGGGGGAGAGCGCTGCCTGGCCACGACGAACCGCAACTTCAAGGGCCGCATGGGCAGCCTGGAGAGCGAGGTCTATCTCAGCGGCCCGGCGGTGGCCGCGGCGAGCGCGGTTGCCGGCCGCATTCGCCATCCGGAGCGGATGTGATTCGCCCGGGCCGAACCGGGGCAAGCACAAAGGAAGCGAGTATGCGATACACGGGCAAGGCGCACCGCGTCGGGGACCATATCGACACCGACGCCATCATTCCGGCGCGCTATCTGGTGAGCACGGATCCGCGGGAGCTGGGCCAGTACTGCATGGCCGGGATGTCCCCGGACTGGATTCACGGAGTGGACCGGGGAGACATTCTGGTGGCCGGGGCCAACTTCGGTTGCGGCTCCTCCCGGGAGCACGCCCCCCTGGCCCTGCTGGGCGCGGGAATCCCCCTGGTCATCGCCAAGAGCTTCGCCCGCATCTTCTACCGTAACGGGTTCAACATGGGGCTCGTGCTCATGGAGGTGGGCGAGCAGGCCGAGGCCCTTCGGGACGGGGACCAGCTCGAGGCGGACCCGGTGGAGGGGATGGTTCGGAACCTGACCACGGGACAGGAGATTCGGGTCCGGCCGCTGCCGGACTTCATGCGGCGGATCCTGGAATCCGGAGGACTGGTTCCCTACGTGCGCAAGCGGCTGGAATCCGCGGCCTGAGGCTGCGTAGAAACCGATACAGCGAATCAAGAGGAGCGATATGCACAGCCGGATCTGTGTTCTGCCGGGAGACGGGATCGGCGTGGAGGTGACCGAGCAGGCGGAAAAGGTGCTGCGCACCCTGGAGAAGCGCTTCGGGCACAGTTTCGAGCTCACACAGGGCCTCATCGGCGGGGCGGCCATCGAGGAGACCGGAGGCCCCCTGCCGGAGGCGACCCTGGACATCTGTCGCCAGAGCGATGCCGTGCTCATGGGGGCCGTGGGCGGTCCCCGCTGGGACGGGGCTCCCTGGGAGAGGCGGCCGGAAAAGGGGCTGCTGGATATCCGCAAGGAGCTGGGGCTCTTCGCCAATCTCCGGCCCGCGGTGATCTTCCGCGAGCTGGCGGGCGCCTCCCTGCTGCGGCCGGATATCGTGGAAGGCGGAATCGACCTGCTGGTAGTCCGGGAGCTCACCGGCGGGGTCTACTTCGGCGAGCCCAAGGGCCGCGAGGAGGTGGACGGGTCCCGCACGGCGTACAACACCATGCGCTACAGCGAAGAGGAGATCGCCCGCATCGCCCGGGTGGCCTTCGACTCGGCCCGGAAGCGCGGGGGCCGGGTCTGCTCCGTGGACAAGGCCAACGTGCTCGTGGTCTCCGAGCTATGGCGCGAGGTGGTCCGCGAGGTCGCGGCCGAGTACCCGGACGTGGCGCTGGAGCACATGTACGTGGACAACGCCGCCATGCAGCTCGTGCGCGACCCCACTCAGTTCGACGTGATCCTGACCTCCAATCTCTTCGGGGACATCCTCTCCGACGAGGCCGCGAGCATCACCGGCTCCATCGGGCTGCTCCCCTCCGCCTCCCTGAGCCAGTCCGGCCTTGGCCTGTATGAGCCGGTGCACGGCTCGGCCCCGGACATTGCCGGACAGGACCGGGCCAATCCCCTGGCCGCGATCCTCTCCCTGGCCATGATGCTCCGCTACAGCCTGGGGCTGGAGCGGGAGGCCCTCGGCGTGGAACAGGCCGTCGCCTCGGTGCTGGAGCAGGGCCATCGCCCGGGGGACCTCGCCCGCTCCGGGGAGGCTCCCGTGGGCTGCTCCAGGATGGGGGACCTGGTCGCCGCCGGGGTCGAAACATAGGGATGCGGGTCGAGCCGCGGCCAAGCGGCGGCACTTGTCCTGGAAGAGCCTTATGTGCTACATAGCAAAGGACATTCGGCAAAAAGTCCGCTCTTCCGGTTGGGGAGCGAATCGGGCCAAGGAAGGAGGAAGGCCACTATGTCCGCGAGTGAATCGGATAAGAATGCCCGGCAGTTTTCCCCGGAGAACACCCCGCAGGAAAGCGGGGGAACAGGTTCCCTGGAGGAGATTCGCGAGCAGCTGATCCTCACCGGGGCCGACATTTTCGCTCTGGGCGAGGAAGGCGAGCTCCTGGTAGGGGGGAAGAACTACAATACGGCCCTCATCAACGAGCTGGAGGATATCCGTGCCCCTCAGTTCCGGGCTATCTCGGCAAGAGCCTTTCACAAGCTGCTGGACGAGACACGGGTCAACGCAGGCCTGATCCGCACCCTGGTGGAACAGGAATATAACGATACGGACTGGAGCGGGGTCGACGCCAATGCGGATCCGGAATTCCTGATGCACTTTGTGCGCCGCATCGCGGGCAAGGTGCGTCAGAGCCAGGCCCAGTACGGCCGCGAAAGCCTGATCCCGCTGCGGAAGTTCATCAACAACGTGGTGGAGGGCTTCGCCCTGTCCCCTGAGGGCATCGACCAGCTGCGCAAGCGTTCCGTGCTGGTGCAGGCGGCCATCCTCTCCGTGGATCTGCCCCAGGATGTGCGGGACGCCGTGGCCGAGGCCTACCGCAACATCTGCAAGGAGGCGGGCAGGGACAACGTCCCCGTTGCCGTGCGTTCCTCGGCAGCGGGCGAGGACAGCCGCAAGAAGGCCTTCGCCGGCCTGCAGGACACCTACCTGAACATCATGAGCGAGAAGGAGTGCGTGGAGGCCTACCAGTGGAACTGTGCCTCGGCGTACAATCTGCGCTCCATGACCTATCGCCGCGAGGCCATCCTGGACGCCGTGTCCCGTGCGGAAAATACAGGGGACGACTCCATTTCCGAGGAGGCCAAGAGGGATTGGGCCATCGAGAACACCTCCCTGTCCGTGTGCATCATGCGCATGATCAATCCGGTGATCTCCGGAACCGCCTTCAGCGCGGACACGGCTACCGGATGCCGGGGCACGAATCGCAACGACCTTGTGTCCATGGACGCCAGCTACGGTCTGGGCGAGGCCGTGGTCTCCGGTTTGGTCACCCCGGACAAGTTCTACGTCTACCAGCGGGACGACGGGAACGAGGTGGTCATCCGGCAGATGGGGTGCAAGGACAAGAAGATCGTGTACGAGGAGGACCGCAGCGGGACCAAAACCGTCCCCGTGCCCGAGGAGAGCGTGTATCGCTGGTCCCTGTCCCTGGCCCAGGCCGAGGAGGTGGCCAAGGGGGTCCGCGCCATCAGCGCGGCGTACGACGGGATCATCATGGACACGGAGTTCTGCATCGACCAGTGGGATCGCCTCTGGTTCGTGCAGGCCCGGCCGGAAACCCGGTGGAACGTGGAGTTCGAGAAGCACCCCAAGACCATTTTCATGCGCCGGCAGGAAGTGGATCCCGCCTACCTGCAGCACGCCGAGATCCTGCTGGAGGGCAACGGGGCCTCCAGGGGAGCGGGCAGCGGGCGGGTGCGCTTTCTGCGGTCCGCCATGGAGCTGAACAAGATCAACAAGGGCGACATCCTGGCCGCGGAGCGGACGGATCCGGACATGGTGCCCGGAATGCGCATCTCCTCCGCGGTTCTGGCCAGCGCCGGGGGAGACACGAGCCATGCGGCGATCACCTCCCGGGAGCTGGGCATCCCCTCCGTGATTGGGATCAATCGGGTGGAGCTGCTGCGGGCCCTGGATGGTCAGATGGTCACCGTGGACGGCTCCCGGGGCCAGGTGTTCAAGGGCGAGCTGCCCATGATCGAGAAGGGCGGCGAGTTGGACGTGAGCCAGCTCCCCGCCACCAGGACCAAGGTGGGCCTGATCCTGGCGGACGTGGGCCAGGCCATGTTCCTCTCCCGCCTGCGCCAGGTGCCCGACTTCGAGGTGGGGCTTCTGCGCGCGGAGTTCATGCTGGGCAACATCGGGGTCCATCCCCTGGCCCTGGGCGCGTACGACCATGGCACGCTGCAGGACAAGGTGGAGGAGAAGCTGGCCGAGTTGGAGAACCAGCTGACCAAGATCGTCAAGGATCAGCTCGATTCCGGCCTGCTCACCTTTGACCTCAATCTGCGGAAGTACGTGGGCATTCTGACCGGGCTGGGCGCGGAGATCGAGAAGCTCAGCGAGCGGGTGAGCGCCCGGGGCACGGAGGAGGTGCTGGCCCTGCAGCGGCGCATCCGCGAGCTGGACGCCAAGCTGGACCACTACATGGAACGGGCCACCCATGTCCTGGATGTGCTCAAGACCTCCACGGACCTGCGGGAACACGTGAGCCAGGTCATGGGCTTTTCCGAGCGTCTCCTGCAGCTCTCCGAAGCGGATCCGGGATCCCGGCAGGAGCGGGAGGATATCCAGCAGAAGATCTCCGCCCGCGTGGAGGAGGTCAAGGACGATCCCGAGGTCCGGCAGGTCCTGGACCGCATCCAGAGGATGCGCGACGACGTGGCGCAGAAGGTGGGGCTGTCCCGGACCATGGAGGACATCCGGACCATGCCGGACAAGATCCGGCAGCACATCCGCTCCCGCGGCTACCGCACGGGCAAGGAGCTCTATGTGCAGACCCTGGCCCAGAGCCTGGCCATGTTCGCCCTGGCCTTCCACGGCAAGGAGATCATCTACCGCACCACGGACTACAAGAGCAACGAGTACCGCAATCTCACCGGCGGTATGCTCTTTGAGCAAACGGAAGACAATCCCATGATGGGATATCGCGGCGTTTCCCGGGATATGCACGACTGGGAGCTGGAGGCCTTCAAGCTGGCCAGGGGGGTCTTCGGAGGCAGGAACCTCTCCATTATGCTGCCCTTTGTGCGGACCCTGGAAGAGGCCCGCAGCATGAAGCGCTACCTGGACCGGGTGCACAATCTGCGCAGCGGCGAGGACGGGCTCAAGATCATCCTCATGTCCGAGATCCCCAGCAACGCCATCCTGGCCAAGCAGTTCATTCAGGAATTCGACGGCTTCTCCATCGGCTCCAACGACATGACCCAGCTGGTTCTGGGCACGGATCGGGACAACGCCCGGCTGGGCCATGTGTACGACGAGGAGGATCCCGCGGTGATCTGGGCCATCCTGGTGACCGTCTTCACCGGACAGAAGTACGGCAAGAAGGTGGGATTCTGCGGCCAGGGGGTGACCAACAGCACCATCATCCGGGGCCTGGTCTGCATTGCGGGGATCATCTCCGCTTCCGTGGTCGCGGACACCTATGCCCAGACCAAGCGCGGCGTGGCCGAGCTTGAGGCGGAGGAGATCCCGGTGAGCCAGCTGGGAGACTGGCTGACGAGGCAGTATTTCGACAGGCTCTGCGAGAGATTGAAAAAAGAGAACTACGGGCATATCCTGCGCAAGGAAACCACGGCCGAAGACATCATGGCCTGGTACGAGGGCGAGATGAACAGGCTGCACGAGCAGATCCACAACTCCATGGGCACGGCCAGGGAGGAGTTCTACCGTCAGGAGCTGGAGCACCTCCGGTTCACCCTGCACAAGCCCGTGATCTACGCCAACTGGGATTGGCAGGGCACGGTGGAGGACGCCCTGCACCAGGCGGGATTTTCCTCCTTTGCCGAGCAGCAGGAGGCCATGCAGCGGCTGCGGGAGAGCTTCACCTGATCCGCCTGGCAAGCTAGAGAGGAAGGGGCGGTGGCACTATGAGCGCACGCGTCACGGTTCTCGGGCTGGGGAACGCCCTGAAGGGGGACGAGGGCCTGGGATTCTACGTCATCAGGGATCTGGCCCGCGAAGCGTGGCCCACGGATGTCTGCTTTGTGCACAAGCCGGAATTCGAGTGGGAGCCCCTGTTCTTTCGCGAGTGTCGGGGCGTGCTGCTGTTGGACACGGTGTGCCGCGGGAACGAGCCCGGCACGGTGTACATTGACGGTCAGGGAGAGCTGCAGTCGCGCAGGGACTGTCTGCGCAATCCCTTTGTTCTGGACGCCATGGCCTTTTCCGCTCTGTTCGGCGCGGAGCTGGACGCGGAATTCGTGGGCATGGAACCCGAGTGTCGGGAGTGCCGTATCTGCCTGACCTCCGCGGTGAGCTGTCTCTACAGGGACTTCTTGCAGACCGTCCGGACCAGGATCAGTGAGATGCTGGAGCGGATTCGCGCCGCGGATTCCCTTGACCCTGCGAAGAGCGGGGAGACAGCCCTGATCCGATGAAGGGGCCATTGATGGATCGCGATACGGGGAGCGTGGATCAGAAGCTCCGGCGCAGGGCCATGGTCAGGAACCAGCTGCGGGCCAGGGGGATCGATGACGAGGCCGTGCTCGCCGCCATGGAGAGGGTGAAGCGGCACGAGTTCGTGGAAGAGGCGCTCCGGGCCCAGGCCTACAGCGACAACGCCCTGCCCATCGGATACGGCCAGACCATTTCGCAGCCCTTTGTCGTGGCCAAGATGACCTCTCTGCTCCAGGTGGAGCCCGGGGTGCGCGTGCTGGAAATCGGCACCGGCTCGGGATATCAGGCGGCCGTGCTCGCGGAGATGGGGGCCGAGGTGTTCAGCGTGGAGCGGATCAAGCCCCTGTATCTGGCCGCCCTGAAGCGCCTGAACACCATGCGCTATTTTTGGATCAAGCTCAGGCTGGCCGCCGGTGTGCTGGGCTGGCCGGAGGAGGCCCCCTTTGATCGGATCCTGGTGACCGCCGGGGGGGAGGAAATGCCCCGGGCCCTTCTGGAGCAGCTGGGCGATGGGGGAGTGATGCTCATGCCGCTCAAGACGGGTGGCGGGGAGCAGCGCCTTTTTCGATTGAAGCGCGCGGGGAAACGGATTGCCAAGCAGGACGTGGGAGAGGCCCGTTTTGTGCCGCTGGTCGAAGATGAGGCCTGAGGCGGGGCGGGCGAAGCCGGTTGGCACCGTGCTCGCCGGTCTGTTTCTGGCCGTTTTCCTCCTGGCGCAGGCCGCCCACGGTGAAGGGCTCTTTTATTACAAGGATGAGAATGGGGTCCTGCATGTTACCGACATCCCGGACTCCAAGCGATACAAGCCCTTTTGCGTCTTCGGGGAGAAACGCTATTCGCGCAAGGAGCTGGAATGGCTGGTGCGCAAGTACGGGACACGTCACGGGGTGGATCCAGACCTGGGCGTCGCCGTGCTCAAGGCGGAGTCCGACTTTCGGCGCCGCGCCGAGTCCCCCGCGGGAGCCCAGGGGCTGATGCAGATCATGCCCGGAACCCAGGAATACCTGGGGGTCGAGGACCCCTTCGATCCCGAGGACAACATCGCGGCCGGCATCCGCTATCTGGGCTGGCTGCTGAAAAAATACGAGCGTATCAGGCTGGCTGTTGCCGCGTACAATGCAGGTCCGGGAATCGTTGATCAATACGGTGGAATCCCTCCCTATCAGGAAACGAAGGAATATGTCGAGCGGGTCATCTCTTT
>CAYFSD010000012.1:0-1497 GCA_964345705.1 uncultured Desulfohalobiaceae bacterium | reverse complement strand
CTGGCGAACAATCTCACCCTGCTCAGGATCCTCACCATTCCTGTCTTCGTTCTTCTGCTTTCCTATCCCTCGAGGATCTCCTGCCTGCTGGCCGCGGTGATCTTTATCGCCGCCACTGTCACGGATCTCCTCGACGGCATGCTGGCCAGGCGGTACAACCTGGAAAGCAACATGGGCAAGCTCCTCGATCCCCTGGCGGACAAGCTGCTCGTGGTCTCCGTTTTGATCGTGCTCACCTCCCTGCAGTGGCTGGCGGCCTGGATCGTTATCCTCATCATCGCCAGAGAGCTGGTGGTGACCGGAGTGCGCTCCATGGCCGCGGAGCGGGGAACGGTCATCGCGGCGGATTTCTTCGGCAAATTCAAGACCGTGTTGCAGGATGTGGCCATCGTGCCCCTGGTGCTGCACTATCCCTGGCTGGGGTTCGATCCCCGGCCCTGGGGCATGGCCCTGATGTACGCCGCCTTGGTGGTGACCCTGTTGTCCGGGGGGAATTACGTGTGGAAGTTCGCCCGCTCCCTGGAGACGGAGGAGCAGGCCCACGTCGGCGAATGACGGAGTCGGGACGCGCCTATGGCCCAAATCGACGCCTTTTTTAAGATGGTTCACGAGCTCGGGGCATCGGATCTGCATCTCTCCTCGGGCTCGCAGCCGGTTGTCCGCCTGCACGGCGATCTGCAGCGGGTGAAGTACAAGGTGCTGGAGCACGAAGAGCTGAAGAAGATGCTCTACGAGATCACCCCGGAGCCCAAGATCAAGGCCTTCGAGGAAACCGGGGACATCGACTTTTCCTACGAGGTGCCCCAGCTGGCTCGCTACCGCGTGAACTACTACATGCAGGCCAGGGGGATCGCCGCGGCCTTTCGGGAGATCCCCCAGGAGATCCTCACCATCGACCAGTTGGGTCTGCCCTCGGTGCTCAAGGGGCTCTCCTTGCTGCCCAAGGGGCTGGTGCTGGTGACCGGCCCGACGGGCAGCGGCAAGTCCACCACCTTGGCCGCGATGGTGGACTACGTGAACCGCAACCGGAAGGATCACATCCTGACCATCGAGGATCCCATCGAGTTCGTGCACGAGCCGGTGAGCTGCCTGATCAACCAGCGCGAGGTGGGGCGCGACACCCAGGACTTCGCCGCGGCCCTCCGGGGCGCCCTGCGCGAGGATCCGGACGTCGTGCTGGTCGGCGAGATGCGCGACCTGGAAACCATTCAGCTGGCCCTGGAGGCGGCGGAAACCGGCCATCTGGTCTTCGGCACCCTGCACACCATCTCCGCTCCCAAAACCATCGACCGGATCATCGACGTCTTCCCCGCGGACCAGCAGAGCCAGATTCGGGCCCAGCTTTCCGAGTCCTTGCGCGGGATCATCGCCCAGAATTTGTTCAAGCGCGTGGACAGGAAGGGCCGCGTGGCGGCGCTGGAGATCCTGATCGCAACCGCGGCGGTGCGCAATCTGATCCGGGAGAACAAGATCTTTCAGATCAACTCCTCCATCGAG
>CAYFSD010000011.1:13884-16021 GCA_964345705.1 uncultured Desulfohalobiaceae bacterium | reverse complement strand
CCGTCTCCAGGGCGCCCTGGCAGGAGGAGCCGGCGCCCGCGGTGCAGGAGAAGCAGTGGTTGTCCACCGCGATCCGCCTCTCGCGCAGGGCCTCCAGATCGAAATCCTGAATGCGGGACGGGGCGCGATGGTCCACCGGGAGGTCCAACATCTGATTGAAGTCGCAGTCGTAGAGGCTTCCGTCCCAGGCCACGGAGAGGGTGTCCCGGCACATGAGGTTCTGGACCGCGGACGGGTTGAAGGAGCGGATCAGGGTGTCCATGTACGGCTCGAAGTTCCCGGAGCGGACCAGGAAGTCCAGGTAGCGCCCCACGGGACAGTTGATCAGGGTGAAGAGCCGGTTGAAGCGAACCCCCCATCCGCCTTCCAGGCGGCGCCGGTATTCCCGCTCCAGGCTTTCCTGGGAGGCCGGCAGAAAGGCCCCCACGGGATTATGCACCAGGTTCAGCGCCAGGCCGCTGTCGGCCTGGCCGTACCCCCGCTGGTTGAGCTCCCGTATAACCCGCACGCAGGTCTCGAAGCTTCCCGGGCCCCGCTGCTTGTCCGTTCTTTCCGGGGTGTACGCGGGCAGGGAGGCGACGATCTCCACCCCGCGCTCGGCGAGGAAGTCCATGAGGTGGCGGTGCTCCTCCAGCTCCAGGAGCTGGAGGTTGGAGCGGAGGATGATCCGCTGGCTCAAGGGGGCCACCCGGTCCAGGAACCACTCCAGGTGGGGGTTGAGCTCGGGGGAGCCGCCGGTTATGTCCAGAACGGGAATGCGGTGCCGCTGTTGCACCTCCAGGCAGGCCCGGAAGGTCTCCTCGGACATGATCTCCGTCCGGTCCGGGCCGGCCTCCACGTGGCAGTGCTTGCAGCTCAGGGTGCAGCGCTTGCCCACGTTGAGCTGCAGGATGCTCACATCCCTGGCCTGGAGCGGGCTGTCCAGCTTGTGGCGGAATTGTTCCGCGTTGGGGGTGCGGGAGAGGTACTCCAGCTGCAGGTCCCGTTGCATGGTCACATCTCCTTTTGCTCGATGATCTTGCGCATCTGGGTGGAATGGGCCAGCACGTCCCCGGCGCTCATGGAGGCGCCCACGTGGACGGCCTCCATCATTTCCTCCCGGGTCACGCCGAGGGAGAGGCACTTAGTGGTGTACGCGTCGATGCAGTAGGGACAGTGCCGGACGGTGGCAACGGCGAGGGCGATGAGGGCCTTTTCCCGTTCGCCGAGGGCCCCGGCCTGCAGGGCCTTCGCGTAGTAGTTGAAGAAGGCCTTGCCCTGATCCGGGGCGTCCTCGGTGATGTCGGGGAAGTCCTGCAGATCCTGCGGGTCATAGTAGGTGTTCCGGGTCATGAGAGGGCTCCTGGTTTGTGGTCCACAGAGGCATGCAACGCTACGGATCGTTGTATCCATCCTATCACGCGGCATTTTCCGGGCCAAGCGACGGGAGCCGCGGGAAACGCCGGTCAGGTGACGGAGATGGCGAATGTCCGAAAAGGATGTGGCTGATACGGTCTCCATTGTCGTGCCCGTGCTGAACGAGGCCTCCTTCGTCCGCCCCTTTCTGCGGCATCTGCAGCCCTTCAGGGAACAGGGCGCGGAGGTGGTGATCTGCGACGGGGGCAGCGGGGACGGAACCCGGACCCTGGCCGAGCCCCGGGCGGATGCAGTCGTGGATTCCGCCGCGGGCAGGGCGGTGCAGATGAACTCCGGGGCCCGGGTCGCGCGCGGTCGCATCCTCGTCTTTCTGCACGTGGACACTTTGCTGCCCCGCGAAGGCCTCTCCGAGATGTGTCGGAGCCTGCGGGCGGGTCACGTCTGGGGCCGTTTCGACGTCCGCCTCAGCAGTCGGGGAGCGCGGTTCCGGCTGATCGAGGCCTTGATGAACCGGCGTTCGCGCTGGACCGGCATCGCCACCGGGGATCAGGCCCTTTTTCTCACCCGGGAGCTCTTTCAGGCCGTGGGCGGATTTCCGGAGATTCCCCTCATGGAGGACATCGAGATGAGCCGCCGCCTCAAGCGCTTCGGTCCCCCGGCCTGCCTGGAAAGCAGGGTGCTCACCTCCAGCCGGCGCTGGGAGCAGAGGGGCGTTGTCCGCACCGTGGCCCTGATGTGGGCCCTGCGCGCGGGGTACGCCCTGGGCGTGGATCCCGCCCGC
>CAYFSD010000011.1:0-13784 GCA_964345705.1 uncultured Desulfohalobiaceae bacterium | reverse complement strand
GTCAGTGTATCGGGAATGCCTTGTTGCGGCTCGGCGGTGTCTCCTCCAGGATGGAGCACGCATCTTTGGAAAACACCTCGATCCGCCCTACTCACCAACTCTCGGACATACCGACTCACGGACCTACTGTCCCACTGACAACTGATGCACTGACGAACTGACTTACTGATTTCCCGGTAACGGATTCCCTGTGAGGGATTGGATGCACAGAGGCAGGATCCTCCTTCTGGCCAAGGCCCCGGAGCCGGGACGGGCCAAGACCCGGCTCATCCCGGCCCTGGGGGAAGCGGGGGCCGCGGAGCTGCAGGCGCGGTTGATCCGGCACGCCCTGCAGCGCCTCCGTCGTCCCGGTTTGCCGGAAACGGAGCTGTGGTGCGCTCCGGACTCCGGACACCCGGTTTTCCGGGAGCTGGCCGGGCAGTATTCCGTGGGGCTGCGCGACCAGGTGGGCGCCGACCTGGGGGAGCGCATGCTCTTCGCCGTGCGGGACGGGTTGGCGCGGGCGGACTCCGTGATCCTGCTGGGCACGGACAGCCCCGAGCTCACGCCGGACAGAATCCTCCGTGCGGCGGAGATCCTCGCTGCGGGAGGCGAGGCGGTGCTCGGCCCGGCCGAGGACGGCGGATACGTCCTGCTGGGCCTGTCCAGGGCTCACGAGCGGCTGTTCCGGGACATGCCCTGGGGCACGGAGCGCGTGCTGGAGGAGACGCGCCGGCGGATGAGCGAGCTCGGGCTTTCCCGGCAGGAGCTGCCCCCGTGCGCGGACCTGGACCGGCCCGAGGATCTGGCCCGTCTGCACGGCAGGGGCGGCCCCCGGATCGCGGAGCTTCTGCGGGGTCTCTATCCCTGAAGGCTTGACAAAGCGGCCCGCTTCACGCATGGCCTGAGTGTCACATCTTTTGCGGGGATCAACACGGAGAAGGAGCGATTATGGACACGAGGATCACCCTGCCCCAGTCCGAGATACCGCGTTTTTGGTACAATCCCATGCCCGATCTCCCCACCCCCCTGGCGCCACCCCTGGATCCGGAGACGGGGAAGCCCCTAGCTCCGGAACAGCTGGAGCCCATCTTTCCCAGGGGGCTCATCGAGCAGGAGCAAAGCGGGGAGCGTTTCATCCAGATCCCGGAGGAGGTGCGGGAAACCTATTCCCTGTGGCGTCCCACCCCGCTCATCCGGGCCAGGCGCCTGGAGGAGGCCATCGGCGCGAAGTGCCGCATCTACTACAAGGACGAGTCCGTATCCCCCACGGGATCGCACAAGCCCAACACCGCGGTGGCTCAGGCCTATTACAACAAGGCGGAGGGCATCTCCAGGCTGGCCACCGAGACCGGGGCCGGCCAGTGGGGCGCCGCCCTGGCCTTTTCCGCGAGGATGCTGGACCTTGCCTGCAGCGTGTACATGGTGCGGGTCAGCTACGAGCAGAAGCCCTATCGTCGGATCCTGATCCGGACCTACGACGGCGACGTCTATCCCTCGCCCTCGGAGCACACGCGGACTGGAGCGGAGATGCTCCGCCGGGATCCCGAGTGCAAGGGGAGCCTGGGCCTGGCCATTTCCGAGGCGGTGGAGGACGCGGCGAACAGCGCGGACGCCAAGTACTGCCTGGGCAGCGTCCTGAATCACGTCCTGATCCATCAGACCGTGCTCGGGCTGGAGACCAGGAAGCAGCTGGAGCAAGCCGGACAGAGGGCGGACTATGTGATCGGCTGCGCCGGGGGCGGGAGCAATGTCGCGGGCCTGCTGCTTCCCTTTCTGCCGGACAAGCTGAGCGGGGATCCGGTGAGCTTCATCGCCGCGGAGCCCAAGGCCTGTCCCACCCTGACCAAGGGGGACTACCGCTACGACTACGGGGACATGACCAAGCTCACGCCCCTGATCAAGATGCACACCCTGGGCCACTCCTTCATGCCGCCGCCCATCCATTCCGGGGGCCTGCGCTATCACGGCGGGGCGCCGATCCTGTGCAATCTGGTGCGCGAGGGGCTGGTCCAGGCGGAGGCCTATTTCCAGCAGGAGTGCTTCGAGGCGGCGCGCCTCTTCCAGGCCACGGAGGGGTATCTGCCCGCCCCGGAGACGTCCCACGCCATCCGCTGCGCCATCGATACGGCCAGGAAGGCCGAGCCGGGCTCCAACGTGGTATTCCTCTACTCCGGGCACGGCCTGCTCGACCTCGGGGCGTACGACGCCTTTCTGCGGGGGGATATCGGCGACTACGAGCTTCCCGGGGAGGCCGTGGAGGAGGCCCTGAGATCCTGTCCCCAGGTTCCCGAAGATTGAGCACGCGATCGCGATGCCAAAAAAAATCCGCCGCAGGCCTCGCCTGCGGCGGATTTTTTCATTGAAGGGAAGGACCCTTGCGGGCGAAAGCTCTCGCCCCTGTTCAGGAAAGCCCCAGGCTCTGCTTGATCGCGGGCCAGTCCAGGAGGGAGTTCATCAGCTTGGCCCCGTGATTGATCTTGATCCGGTCCCGCAGTTTGATGCTCTCCAGGATCTTTTCCATCTTCTTGGCCACGGTGTAGGTGTCGTCCCGGACCACGATGATGGGCACCTCCAGATCCTCGGAGCGGGTGAGGATGATGTCGTTGGGGTAGAGGTTCCCGGTCAGGATGAGGCAAGGGCACTTGCCCTCCAGGGCCACGAGCTGCAGGTCGGAGCGGTCTCCGCCCACGATGACCGCGGAGTTGGGCTTCTTCCGGAAGTGGGTCATGAAGTTCTCCACCTGCATGGTCCCGATGAGGAAGCTCTCCGCGACCACATCCGATTTCTCCGGCACGGAGATGATCTTCCCCCCCAGCCTGTTGGCCAGGTCGCTGATGCGGATGGCGTTCAGCAGGGAGTCCTGGGGAGCGGTGGCCAGGATCCTGATTCCCCGCCGTTCCAGGAGCGGCTTGAGCATGCTGTCCACGGTGTCCATCCTGGACTCGGGGACGCTGTTCAGGACCGCGCCGATCAGATCCTCGCCCAGCTGCTCCTTGGCGCTGATGAGGTAGTCGTAGGAGAACTCCTTGAAAAAGCGGTCCACGAGCAGGACCTTGGTGCCCAGGGCCTGGGCCACGTCCACCCCGGCCACGTTGCAGTATTTGCCCGCGTGGAGGAAGCTCCCCGCACCGCAGATGAGCATGATGTCCTTGTCCTGGCTCAGGGTGTTGTACGCGTTCACGATGCGGCCCATGAGATCCGGGCAGCCCTCGGCGAAAACCTGCATCTGCAGATCGTGGGTGGCCACAACCGGGGAGACGAGCTCGGGATCCTCGTCCAGGCCGAGAACGTCCTGGACGAAGCAGGCGTCCTCGTCGCCCATCTTGTTCCCTTTTTGCACCGGAGACGTGCCCACGGGGCGCATGTACCCCACTCTGTACCCCTCTTTCTGCAGCTGCAGCCCGAGGGCCATCACCATGAGATTCTTGCCGGCGAAACCCGCCGTGGAGCCTATATACAGTCCGGTCATGGCCTCTCCTCCTCTTGGATCTTCCGCGTGTACGGCTTTATCGGGGCACTCGGCCCCCTCGGGTTGAGGGACTTCGCACGGTGTTGCCGGCCAGTCTGGCTTTCCGACAGAACGAAAATACGGCCGGTTCAGCTCAGGATAATAGAAGTGCGCTTTGTTGTCAGTCCCGATTTTTTCTATGGGGCTCGTTTCCCTCCCCAAAACGGGATGGCCCCTTCTTTCCCCGCCGCGGGGAAAGGGGGCGTGTCGGCTCCGGCCGCTAGGTCCCGGCGTGCGGCATGTGCAGGGTCAGGCGGACATCGGCCACGATGGCCCGGTTCTCGTCCACCAGAACCGGGTTGAGATCCGCTTCCACGATATCCGGGAAATCCATGGCGAGCTGGGAAACCCGGATCAGGATGTCCTCGATGGCCCTGATGTTGACCCCGGCTTCGCCCCGGACGCCCTTGAGCAGCATGTAGGACTTGATGGAGCGGATCATGTCCGCGGCCTGGCTGCGGGAGATGGGGGCCAGCTTGAAGGAGATGTCCTTGAGCACCTCCACATGGATTCCGCCCAGGCCGAACATGAGCAGGGGACCGAACTGCTCGTCCCGGTTGAATCCCACAATGATCTCCCGCATGCCCCCCGGGGCCATTTCCTGGACCACACAGCCGTGGATGTAGGCCTCGGGCTCGTGGTACTTGGCCGAGGAGGTGATCTCCAGAAAGGCCTGCCTGACTTCCTCCGGGGAATGCAGATTGACCCGGACCCCGCCCACGTCGCTCTTGTGCGAGATGTCCGGGGAGGCCACCTTGAGCACCACTGGATAGCCGATCTGCTCCGCCGCCTGGGCCGCCTCCGCGCTGGTGGCGGCGATGGAGGTCGCGGCGGCGGGGAGATCGTAGGCCCGCAGGAGCTCTTGGGCCTGGTACTCCACGATCTCCACGCTTCGGCCCGGGGAGAGGCGCGCGCGGAAGCCGTTGACGATCTCCTCGGCCCGCTCCCGGTCCGTGTGAACGTCCTCCACGTGCTCCTCTGGCCTGTTGCGCCACTGCTGATAGCTGTACATCGCCTCCAGGCTCTGGATGACCGGCTCGGGGAAATTGTAGCAGGGAATCCCTTTCTGGACGAGCTTTTGTTGGGCCGCGGCGATGGAGTGCTTGCCCATGAGGCAGACGAAGACCGGCTTGTCCGCCTGGTCGGCGAGCTCGATGATGTTGTCCGCGACTTGGTCCATCTCCGAGACCACCGTGGCCGTGGGGGTGAGCAGAATGAGCAGGGCGTTCACGTTCGGGTCCCGGAGAACGGCCTCGGAGGTCAGCTTGTACCGCTGTGCGTCCGCGTCCCCGATGATGTCCACGGGGTTGTGCAGGGAGGCGAAGGAGGGGAGGAATTCCTGCATCCGCTCGATGGTGTCCTGGCTCAGACGGGCCATGTTCAGGTGGGACCGTTCGCAGGCGTCCGCGGTCATGATCCCCGGGCCCCCGGAATTGGTCACCACCGCCAGGTTGGGGCCCTGGGGCAGGGGCTGGCTGGAGAAGGCCTGGGCCAGGGTGAAGAGGGTGGAGATGTCCCGGACCCGGATGATTCCGCTTTGTCGGAAGGCGGCCTCGTAGGCCTGGTCCGAGCCGGCGATGGCCCCGGTGTGGGAGGAGGCGGCCTTGGCTCCGGAGGTGGAGGTGCCGGACTTGATCATGAGCACGGGTTTCTTGCGGGACATGGCCCGGGCCGTGCTGAGGAACTCCCGGCCCTGGCTCACGTTCTCGATGTACCCCAGGATCACGTTGGTGTCCGGGTCCTCTCCCAGGTAGCCCAGCATGTGGGCCTCGTTGATCACGGCCTTGTTCCCCAGGCTCACGAACTTGGAAAAGCCCATGTTCTCTCCCACGGCCCAGTCCAGGATGGCCTGGCACAGGGCGCCGGACTGGGAGAAAAAGGCCACGTTGCCCGAGGCGGGGGATCCTGCGGCGAAGGTGACGTTGACCCCCGCGCCGGAGTTGATCAGCCCCAGGCAGTTCGGTCCCAGCAGGGCGATGTCGTGTTCTTCCGCGATCTCCTGGAGCTCCTGCTCCAGATAGAACCCTTCCCGTCCCACTTCCTTGAAACCAGCGGTGATGATCACCACGGCCTTGGTCCCCAGCTCGGCGAGCTGGCGCATAGCCGGAACCACGGGATCCCTGGGGACGGTGAGCACGGCCATGTCCAGGCCGCGGGGGAGGTCGGCGATATCCCGGGTGACGGGATGGCCCAGGATCTCGGTTTCCTTGGGATTGACCGGATAGACGTCACCCTCGTACCCGGCCTGGACCAGGTTGGAGATCACGCTGTGGCCGATCTTGGACGGATTGGCCGATGCCCCGATGATCGCGATCTGCTGGGGATGGAAAAAGGCGTGCATGTCCATGCTGCGTATCCTCGAATTCCCTGCTTGAAGATGTTTCGGCGTTACTGTTCACCGTATTGATCCGACCACGGGCACGGGGTCTTTGAATCAACCGGCCTTCGGCTCTGAATAGGTCCCCGTCCGGCGAGCCCCTGAGGGAAAAAAGGGGAGCCTCGAACCAGGCTCCCCTTTCGGTGCTTCGCTCGGCGGACTCGGTGCTGTCAGGGCCCAGCCGCTATGTTTCCGAGGTGCTACTCAGTCGCGCCACGGTCGTCGTCACAGGCCTCTCCGGAGCCGGGACGGGCGTGCTCGGCCACGTCCTTGACCTCGCAGTGCTCGGAGTCCTGTCCGGTTTCGGCTTCCGCCTTCGAACCCTGGCCCGCGCCGCCGACGTCGATGGGCGGCTCCTCCGCCAGGCGGCGCAGGATCTCGTAGCGCTGCCCAAGCTCCTTCTCCAGCTGGGCCCGCAGCTTCTTGGAGACCTCGGGGGCGCTCCGCTCCAGCTGACGGTAGCGGTTCTCCCCGGAGAGGAACTCCTGGATGCTGCCGTCCGGGGCCTTGGAGTCCAGGGTCAGGGGGTTCTTGCCCTCCTTGGCCAGCAGGGGATTATAGCGGTACAGGGGCCAGTATCCGCTCTTGACCGCGAGCTTCTCCTCCTCCTGGCTCTTGCCCATGCCCTTGAGGATGCCCTGGTTGATGCAGGGGGCGTAGGCCATGATGATGGAGGGCCCGGGGTACTGCTCCGCCTCGGTGAAGGCCTTGAGCATCTGGTTCTTGTTCGCGCCCATGGACACGGAGGCCACGTACACGTACCCGTAGGTCATGAATATGCGGCCCATGTCCTTCTTGCTCGTGGTCTTGCCCGAGGCGGCGAACTTGGCGATGGAGCCCAGCGGCGTGGCCTTGGAGGACTGGCCCCCGGTGTTGGAGTAGACCTCGGTGTCCATGACCAGGACGTTGATGTCCTCCCCGGAGGCGAGGACGTGGTCCAGGCCGCCGTACCCGATGTCGTAGGCCCAGCCGTCGCCGCCGAAGGCCCAGACGGACTTTTTGACCAGCATGTCCTCCAGCTTCCAGATCTCCTCCAGCACGGGGTCGGGCTCCGCCTGGAGCAGCGCCTGCCGGACCCTGTCGGCATGGACTTTGGAGGCCTCGCCGTCATCCATGTTGTCCAGCCAGCCCTGCATGGCCTCCTTCAGCTCCCGCGGGACGTCGCGCTCCATGGCCTCGCGCATGAGGTCCGCCAGCTTTTCCCGGCGCTGCCGGATGGCCATGAGCATGCCGTAGGAGAACTCCGCTCCGTCCTCGAACAGGGGGTTGGCCCAGGTGGGCCCGTTGCCCTCCTTGTTGGGGCAATAGGGCGAGGAGGGGGCGGTGCCGCCCCAAATGGAGCTGCACCCGGTGACGTTGCCGATATACATCCGGTCCCCCACGAGCTGGGTGAGGACCTTGACGTAGGGGGTCTCCCCGCATCCGGCACAGGCCCCGGAATACTCCAGAAGCGGCTGCTGCAGCTGGCTCCCCTTGACCGTGGTCTTGGGCAGTATGTCGTCCCGCACGGGCAGGGACTGGGAGTGCTCGAAGTTGGGCTCCTGGACCTCGGTCTGGGTGGAGAGCGGCTTCATGACCAGGGCCTTCTCCTTGGCCGGGCAGATGTCCGCGCAGTTGCCGCAGCCCTGGCAGTCCAAGGGACTGACCTGGATGCGGAAGGCGTAGCCCTCGAGCCCCTTGCCCTTGGCCTCGATGGTGGCGAAGTCCTCCGGCGCGGCCGCCTTTTCCTCCTCGGTGAGAAGGAGGGGCCTGATCGCCGCATGGGGACAGACGAAGGCGCACTGGTTGCACTGGATGCAGTTCTCCGGGACCCATTCCGGGACGTTGATGGCCACTCCGCGCTTCTCGTACTTGCCGGTGCCGATGGGGAAGATCCCGTCCGGCTCGAAGACGCTCACCGGGAGCTCGTCCCCCTTGAGTTGCAGCATGGGCCGCATGACGTTCTTCACGAAGGGGGGCTCCTCCTCTCGCGCGGCGACCTCGGCGGCCGCCTCGCTCTCGGCCCAGGACTCGGGGTAGTCGATCTGGATCAGATTCTCCACCGTCTTGTCCACGGCCTGGATGTTCATGTTCACGATGTCCTCGCCCTTCTTGCCGTACGCCTTGTGGATGGAGTCCTTGAGCAGGTCCATGGCCTGCTCGAAGGGGAGCACGTTGGCCAGGCGGAAGAAGCAGGTCTGCATGATCATGTTGATCCGGCCGCCCAGCCCCGCATCGGAGGCGATGCGCACGGCGTCGATGGTGTAGAAGGCGATGTTCTTGCGGGCGATGGCCCGGCGCATGGAGGCGGGAAGGTGCTCCTCCATCTCCTTTGCGCTGGACCAGGGCGAGTTGAGGACGAAGGTGCCTCCCTCCTTGATTCCCTCCAGGACGTCGTACTGGTTTACGTACGCCGGCTGGTGGCAGGCCACGTAATCCGCCGCGGAGACCAGGTAGGTGGACTGGATGGGCTGCTTGCCGAAGCGCAGATGGGAGATGGTGTAGCCCCCGGACTTCTTGGCGTCATAGGAGAAGTAGCCCTGGGCGTACATGTCCGTGTTGTCCCCGATGATCTTGATTGCGCTCTTGTTCGCCCCCACCGTCCCGTCCGAGCCCAGGCCCCAGAACTTGCACTGCACCGTGCCCTGGGGCGTGGTGTCCGGCATGTCCGTGGCGGTGGGCAGGGAGCTGCGGGTGACGTCGTCGGTGATCCCCACCACGAAGTGGTTCTTGGGACCGGCCTTGGTCATGTTGTCGTAGATCGCCTTGACCATGGCCGGAGAGAACTCCTTGGAGCCCAGGCCGTAGCGGCCGGCCAGGATTTCCGGGGTCTGGTCCCTTTCCTGGAACACGGTGCACACGTCCTGGAAGAGCGGGTCGCCCAGGGAGCCGGGCTCCTTGGTCCGGTCCAGGACGGTGATGGAGCCCACGGTGGCCGGGAGGGCGGCCAGGAAGGCCCGGGCCACGAAGGGACGGTAGAGCCGAACCTTGACCAGTCCGACCCGTTCCCCCTTGTCCGAGAGATGGTTGACCACCTCCTCAATGGCCTCGCATCCGGAGCCCATGGCCACGATGACCCGCTCCGCCTCGGGATGGCCCACATAGTCGAAGAGGTTGTAGCGGCGCCCGGTGATCCGGGCCACCTTGTCCATGCTGTCCTCCACAATGCCCGGCAGCTCCTCATAGAAGGGATTGCAGGCCTCGCGGTTCTGGAAGAAGATGTCCGGATTCTGATTCGTGCCCCGGGTATGCGCATTCTCCGAATTCATGGCCCGAGCGCGGAAGGCGTCGATGCTCTCCTGGTCCACCACCTTGGCGATGTCCTCGTAGTCGATCATCTCCACCTTCTGCACCTCGTGGGAGGTGCGGAAGCCGTCGAAGAAGTGCAGAAAGGGCACGCTGGAGTCGAGGGCACTCAGATGGGCCACCAGGGCCAGGTCCATGACTTCCTGCACCGAGTTGGAGGCCAATAGGGCGAACCCGGTCTGCCGCACGGCCATGACGTCGGAGTGGTCCCCGAAGATGGACAGGGCGTGGGTGGCCACCGCGCGCGCGGTGACATGGAACACGGCGGGCAGGAGCTCGCCCGCGATCTTGTACATGTTGGGGATCATGAGCAAGAGGCCCTGGGAAGCGGTGTAGGTGCTGGTCAGGGCCCCTGCCGCCAGGGCGCCGTGCACCGCGGATGCGGCGCCGGCCTCGGACTGCATCTCCCGGATGGAGACCTTCTGGCCGAAGATGTTCTTTCGCCCCTGGGCCGCCCACTCGTCGGCCTCCTCGCCCATGGGGGAGGAGGGAGTGATGGGGTAGATGGCCGCGGTGTCGCTCAGCGCGTACGCGACATGCGCGGCCGCGGTATTGCCGTCAATGGTCTGGGTTCTTTTGGTCATGCCTCATCTCCTGGAGCTGGTTGGTTGACTCCTTCCCTCCTTTTCCTGGAAAAGAAAAAAAGAGTGACGATATAACTGCCTGGTTTCCTTGCCTCTTCACTTCACAGGGGAAGAAGCGGGGCCTGTTCCCGCCCCCGGGAATGTCCCCTTCCGGGGGCGGTTCAAGCCCCGGTACTTTAATAGTCGACACTCAAGAGGTCAACGCCCTGAAATGCGTCGAAGTCGTGGATCACTTCGTTTTTTCCCCCAATGCTTCGGCTGTGTGGAGGACGCGGAAGGAGTCTCCCCGTTTTCTGGCAAATCCGCGTATCTGCAGGATGCAGCCCGGACAGTCCGTGATCACCTGTTCCACATTGTGGTTTCGCCATACCTGCAGCTTCTGGTCCATGATCTCCCCGGAGACCTCGGGGAATTTCACGGAGTAGGTGCCGCCCAGTCCGCAGCAGGTCTCCTCCTCGTCGTTTGGCACGTATTCCGCCCCAGTCTTTCGCAGCAGGCTTTTGGGCGCCTCCTTGACCCCCATGCCACGGCACAGATGGCACGGCGCGTGATAGGCGGTCCTGGCCGATTCCCCGCCCGCGGGGCGATATTCCAGCACATCCTCCAGGAAGGAGCTGAAATCCAGCACCCGCTCCGCGAATTGCTTGGCCTTGGCCGAGATGGCGGATTCGGCGCCCAGGAGCTGGGGGTAGTCCTTGAGGTGTGAGCCGCAGGAGGCGCAGAAGACGAGGATATAGTCGTAGTCCGCCGGATCCAGGGCGGCGATATTGTGGGCCGCCACTTCAGCCGCCGGCCCCGGCTCGCCGAGCATGGCCAGGGGCAGCCCGCAGCATCCCTGTTCCTGGGGGAAATGCACCGCCACGTTCTCCCGGTGCAGAATGTCCAGCCCGGCCAGCAGCTGTTCCGGATAGACGAAGTCCTGCAGGCATCCGGAAAAGACGGCGACGGTATAGCGCGGTTTGGGTAGGGAGTCGACGTACTCTTCCCTGCGGTAGCGATTGCGGAAGGGTTGCCCGGCCAGGGCGGGCAGATCCTTGTTTCCCGCCGCCCCGAGCAGGGCGTGGGGCAGATGGCGCAGATATCCCTCGCGGGCCACGGGTTTTTGGGCGAAGCGCGCCGCCTTGAGACAGGAGTGGAACAGCTTCCTGTGGGTCAGGAGGGCGGACGCGGTGCTGTTGATCCAGGGCCGCCCCTCCTGTTCCGTGATCGCGGCGCGCACCCCGCTGATGAGCCGGGGCAGGTCGATGCCCGCAATGCAGGATTCCCGACAGGCCTGGCAGTTGAGGCAGTTCTGGACCAGATCGCGGTCCTTGTCCTTGCCGTGCAGGAAATAGGTCAGAACGAGCCCGATGGCCCCGATGTAGACGTAGCCGTACTTGTGCCCCCCCACCAGCCGGTATATGGGGCACACATTGGCGCAGGCGCCGCAGCGGACGCAGCGAAGCGCCTGGGAGAAGAGGGGATCCTCGGCCAGGGCCGTTCGGCCGTTGTCCAGGAAGATGACATGGGTGACCTTGTCCTTTCCCTCTTCGGACAGGTTCTCCGTGGACCCGGTGATCCAGGAGACATAGGAGGTGATGGCCTGCCCCGTGGCGTTGCGGGGAAGCCCCCGCAGAATGGTCAGGGCCTCGTCCAGGTCCGGGATCAGCTTGTCCAGGCCCACAATGGCGACGTGGACTCCGGGCAGGGTGGTCACCAGACGGGCGTTGCCCTCGTTGCTCACGATGCCCAGGGTTCCCGTCTCGGCCAGGGCGAAGTTGGCCCCGGTAATCCCCATGTCCGCCTGGGCGAACCGCTGTCTGAGCTCGCGCCGAGCCACCTTGACCAGGTTCTCGATGTCCGTTTCCTGCTGCTCGCCCGTGACCTCGGTGAAGAGGCGGCTGACCTCGTCGCGGGAGAGGTGAATGGCGGGCATGACCATGTGGCTGGGGCCCTCGTCGCGCAGCTGGATGATCCACTCCCCGAGGTCCGTCTCCACCACCTCCAGGCCGGCGCTCTCCAGGTGCCGGTTAAGGTGGATCTCCTCAGCGGTCATGGACTTGGACTTGACCACGCGGCGGCAGTCGTTCTCCGCGGCGATTTGCTCCACGAGGTCGTTGGCCTCGCGGGCCGTCCGGGCCAGATGGACCCGCACGCCCCTGGCCTCGGCGGCCTCGCGGAATTGGTGGAAAAGCTCCGTCAGCCTGCCGGAGGCATCGTCCTTGATCTCGGAAATGGTATTCACCAGGGCCGGCAGGTCGATGCCGGAAAAGTTCTTTTCCCGGCCCTTCCTGTACGCGGTGGTGAAGTTCTCCAGGGCCTTGCGCTGAAAGGACTCCTGCATCGCTTCGTGGAGCTCGGCCCGATAGGCCTTGAGGGATTTGCTGGACATAGGGCCACCTTATCAGGTTAAAGAGCTTATTGATCCCGGAGCAGGATGGTGTGGACCTCCAAGGGGCCGTGCACCCCCAGGGTGAGGACCCGCTCGATGTCCGCGGTCCGGCTCGGGCCGGTGATGAAGGCGGTGGAGCCCGATCCCGCGGCCATGCGTTCCCCGAGCCGGGAGGCCAGGTCGTGGCTCTCGGCCACGATGGCGGACATGGGGAGCAGGACGATGTGCACCTCGCTGATCATGCCGGCCAGGCGATCGTCCTCTCCGGGACAGTTATGGACCAGGGTTCCGGTGGCGGCGATGCCCGCCTCGGCCCGGGTCAGCCCCACATCGATGCCTCCCAGTCGGGCCCGGAGCCCGCCGGAGATCAGGGCGATGCCGTACTCGGCGCACAGGTCCCGCAGCCGCTCCAGGTCCTGGGTGTCCAGATCCGGGGCGGCGACGATCTTTTCCGGGGCCTTGAGGGAGCAAAGATCCGCGGCTCGTCCGGAGAGCGGGAGATCGCACCCCGAGGCCAGGGTCTGGCAGGCCTCCTTGTCCCGGCACACGGTGACGGCGTATTGAAGGGCCTCTTCCGTGTTCTCCACTTCCACCACCGTGGCGGAAACGGCTTCGGCCCGCTCCCGAAAGCGCGCGGCAAGCTCCTGATCCGTCATGACTGCTCCTTTGGGCTTTGTTGGGCCATCGCCTGGGCATAGACCTGCACGGCGTGGACCACGCGTACGCTCTTTCCTGTGCGCGAGAGCCGGTCCACGAGCTGGATCATGCAGGCGGGGCACGCGGTGGCCACGGTGTCCGCTCCGGTGGAGATGATGTCCTCCGCCTTCCTGTCCCCCACGCGGCGGGAGAGGTCATAGTGCTGCAGATTGAAGCTCCCGCCCATGCCGCAGCAGCGGTCCGGGACACCCATCTCCCGGAAGGCGTATCCGGGATGGGCGCGAATGAGCCGCCTCGGCGCCTGGGCGATGGAGAGGGTCTTCTGCAGATGGCAGGGATCGTGATAGGTGATCACCGGCTTGTCCCCGCTGTCGCTTTCCGCCTCGCCGGGGGCCTCCTCCAGATCTTCGGCCAGGAATTCGGTGATGTCCCGGGTTTTTTCCGCGAGGCTCTGCACGCGCTGCTTTTCGCCCTCCGGGAGATACTCCGCCATCAAGGGCCAGACGGTGCGGATGGTTGCGGTGCAGGTGGCGCAGGGGGTGATCAGGTAGTCGATGCCGGTGTCCTCGAACTGGTTCAGGATCCGGCCCACGAGCCGCTCGAAGCTCTGGCGGTCCCCGGAGGACAGGGCGGGGATTCCGCAGCAGACCTGCTCTCCCGGAAGGAAGATCCCGTGGCCGCGGCGTCGCAGCAGGTCCATGGCGTCCCGGCCCACATCGAGGAAGATCTTGTCCACCAGGCAGCCGGGATAGAAGCCGACCTTGATCCCGCTCGATCCGGCGGGCTCGTCGACTTCACCCATCTCGCTGTGGAGAGGGCTCTTGGCCAGGGGCAGGAAGTGACGGTCCTTGATCACCGGGGAATTGAAACGGGCGCAGGAGGAGCCGAGGATGGGGTCCGCCTGCCTGCTGAAAAGCCCCTGGGTCGCGGCGGCAAGCCTTTGCAGGCCGTCCATCAGGCGGGGTTTGTGCAGCAGGGTGCGAAAGATGAGCTTCTTGGTCGGGGACAGGCCTAGGTACT
>CAYFSD010000010.1:0-16217 GCA_964345705.1 uncultured Desulfohalobiaceae bacterium | reverse complement strand
AGGTCCAGGCGTGCACGAGACGCATCATCTGAGCCGGATTGCCATAGAACACCACCGTATCCGAATCGACCACTTTCTTGGCCAGGGGGAAAGGCTCGCGGGCTCAGGAGCGGACCCAGTTTTCGAGCTTGAGCCCATCGATGCGGGAGAAGTGCTTCTCGTTGTTGGTTACGAGAACGAGGTTGTTGGACAGGGCCGTGGCCGCGATCATCAGGTCGGCGTCCTGGAGTGGGGTTCCCTTGCTTTCCAGGTCAGCTTTCATCATGCCGAAGGTTTCCGAAATCGTCGCATCCACGGGCAGTATACTGAAGGCGGACTCGATACGGCGTACGCTGGCCAAGCTCGCTGCGACCCTTTCCGATTTGTATGCCCCGTAATACAGCTCCATGAGGGATACAGCACTTATGCGCAGGGGGGCGTGCTGGTGGCGAGCCAGGTTTTCGAGAACGGGCTCCGACCCTTTGAGGCTGTATATCAGAGTATCCGTGTCGAGGAGGTACATCACAACCCATCCGAGAACCTGCTCGAAGAGCGACGGGCTTCCTTGATTTCTTGAACGATTTCCTCCGCGGACCTGGAATCGCCCCATGAACCGGCCAGAGAGAGGAGTGTCCGGGCGGTGGTTTCCTCCTGCAAAACAGATTTCCGTCGGGCCAGGTAGTTGCGAATGATAAAGAGAACCTGCTGGCTTACGGAGCGGTTTTCGTCCGCGGCCGCCTGCTTTAGCTCCTGATAGAGCTGTTTGTCGATATCCTTGATCTGGAGATTGGACATGCCTGCCTCCTGGGAAAGTGTTTGGATGAAACTATCATGCTTTTTCATGAACCGCAAGAGTGGGAACAAAGAGGACCAAAGTGCCAGGCTCATCAGGAATTGATTCGAGCAGGCTGATCGACAGCGATCAGCCTGCCAGAGGCAACTCACCGGGATGGCGGGAATACGCCCTGGAGCGGAAGACTCTACCGTGATGCAATCACATACAGGCAGGGCATGAGAAACAGGGCCACCACGATCTCCATGCCCAGCCCCCCTATGGCGGCTACCGCCATGGGCTGAAGCATGGCTCCGCCCTGTCCCAGGTTGAGCGCGAGCGGCAAAAAGCCCATCATGGTGGTGATGGTGGTCATCACGCGCGGGCGGAACCGGATCCTTGCCGCCTGCACAACAGACTCAAATCTATCCAGCCCTTGTTTCTCCTGGATTTCTCCGGCGAAGGTCAGCAGCAGCACACCGTCGTTGACGGTGATCGCGATGACCACCAGGATGCCGATGACGACCGTCGCGCCCAGAAGCGCCCCGCTCAGGAAGAGAAGGTACACCGCGCCAGCGATGCAAAAGGGCACGCTGCCCAGGATCAGGGTGGGCAGCTTCAGGCTGTTGAACTGCACGGTGAGGATGATGAAGGAGAAGAACAGGGCGAAGGCCAGAACGGCCAGCACCGTGTCCTTCATCTCGGACATCAGCTCCGCCCGTCCGCCGAAGGTGAACTCATAGCCCGCGGGCCGGTCCACTTCGGCCAGCGAGCTGCGCACCCGGCTGACCGCGCCCGCCAGATCGCCGCCGCTCATGTCGGCTTCCACTGTCACCTGCTTGGCCTGATTCTCTCGGATGATCTCCACCGGTCCGGTTGCCGGGACGACTTCCGCCACATCCCGCAGCCTGAGCGTCTCGCCCCGCTCGGTTCTCAGGGGAAGGTCGGCCACGGCATCGCGGCTGTCGAGGCCCGCCTCCGGAACCAACACCCGGATGTCGAAGTATTCCGAGCCCTCTCGATAGCGCGTGGGGACCGTGCCGGTGATCAGGGTTCGCAGGGAGTCGGCCACTTCGGAGACCGAGACGCCCAGCTCCGCGGCTTTGTCGCGATCGATCCGCACCTGGTATTCCGGCCGGGTGAGATCCATGGAGACGTAAACATTGGTCAGCCCTTGCCTGTCCCGCATGATATCGGCTGTGCGCTCGGCCAGCCTGGAGAGCTCCCCGGTGTCCTGCCCGCTTATCTCCACAGTGAGATCCGAGGCGTGGCCTCCCTTGATGCCCTTGATAGGGCTTTGCTTGGCCATGGCCTTGACCCCGGGCAAAGGCATCTCCCGCACTTCTTTGCGCAGACTCCGCACGTACTCCCCGGTGCTCACCTCCCGCTCGGCCCTGGGAACGAGCTGGATGTCCAGCTGTCCCTCGTTGGAGATTTCGTAGGTGTAGAGCCCGCGGACCTGTCCGCCGCTCAGGCGAAAGATGCTTTCTATCCTCGGATCCTCGCTGATCCGTTGTTCTATCTCGGCCAGGGCCCGGTTGGTTTCCTCCACCGAGGCCCCCACGGGGAGCTTGACTTTGACCATGAGCTGCCCGTCGTCCATGAGCGGCAGAAACTCCGTTCCCACCCGCCCCAGCAGCAGGAACGCGCCGGCGAGAATCCCCAAAAAGGCCAGCATGGCCGCCCAGCGCGCCCGCAGGACCTTGCCCAGGGCCCATCCATAGGCTTGGGTGATTCTGTCGAAGAAACGCTGGAAGCCCGTCTTTTGGCGGGGAAGCCGGCGCCCCTCCAGCAGGGTGGCCGCCAGCATGGGCGTCACCGTGACCGCGACGACGAGGCTGATCACCACGATCCCCGCCATGACCAGAATGAGCTCCCGGAAGAGCACGCTTATCAGCCCCGGCACGAGGAGAAAGGGCACGAAAAGGGCCAGAAAGGACAGCGTGGCCGCGAGGACGGCCGGACCGACCTCGTCGGTGGCGCGCACCGACTGCCGGGCGATATCCTCCTCCGGGCGCTCGCGGCGTACACGGCTGATATTCTCCAGCACCACGATGGAGTTGTCCAGAACCACCCCGATGGCGACCACCAGGCCGCCAAGGGAGAAGATGTTGAGCGAGAAGCCGGCCATCTTCATCAGGCCGAAGCTCACCACCATGGTCAGGGGCAGGGCCACGCCCATCACCACCACCTGCCGCAGGCTGCCCAGAAAGAGATAGACCACGATGATGAGCAGGACCGCGGCCCCGATGGCCGCGTTGCGCACGCCGTCAATGGATTGCTGCACGTAGGTGGCCTGATTCTCCACGTAGCTGATCCGCAGCTCTTGGGGAAAGGCGGGCTTCAGCTCCGCCATCCTTTGCTCCACCGCCCGGGCCACCTCCACAGTGTTGGCCTCGGCCTCCTTGAGGACCGACAGCTTCACGCAGTCCTCGCCGTTGAATCGGGTGACGACCCGCACGTCCTCGTGCGCATCCCGGACTTCGGCGATGTCGGCGAGATGGATCTTGTTCTGCCCCGAGCGGGCAATCAGGACGGAGCGGATGTCATCCAGGGAGTCGAACTTGCCCGTGGTTCTGGCAATGATCTCCCGGCTGCCGACGGTGACCCGTCCCCCTGTCTTCTCCACGTTCTCCTCGCGGAGCTTCTGCAGGACGGTCGCCAGGCCGAGGTCGTATTTTTCAATCGCGGCTGCATCCAGGCGGATCCGGATCTCTCGTTCCAACCCCCCGACGATCTCCGTCCCCGCCACGCCCTTGACGGCCAGGACTCGATCCTGCAGCCAGTTATCCGTCCATTCCCGCACCCGGACCGGCCCCCAGCGCTCGGAGCTGATGGCCACCTGCATCACCGGCAGCTGGGAAGGATCGGCCTTGAACACAAAGGGCTCTTCCGCGTTGTCCGGCAGATCCGGCTTGGCCCGGGTCAGGGCCGCCTGCACGTCCTGGAAGGCCACGTCGGTGTCCGTTCCGTAGTCGAAGTTGACGTTGAGAGCGTAGAGCCCGGTTCTGGACGTGGATTCCAGGGAATCCAGGTTGTCCACCGTGGCCATGAGGCGCTCGACGGGGTCGGCTATATCCGTGTCGATTTCCCCGGGCGTGGCCCCGGGCCACTTGATCTGCACCTTGACCAGCGGATAGGTCACATCCGGCAGCAAGTCGACTGGCAAGCGCCACAGACCGTAGAGCCCGAGCACCACCAAGGCCAAGACAATGGCGCTGGTGGCCAGACGCCGGCTGACGGAGTATCCTGTTATCCTCATTGCCTATCGCCCTTGTCCACTTGCCCGCCGGATCCGTCCTGCTCGCTTTTGCTCTTTGATTGCCGGCTCTCCCCCTCGCTGTTCGTTATGCGGACCGGAGCTCCGTGTTTCAGCCCATCGCCGCCTGCCACGACCACCTGCTCACCTGGCTGGATGCCTTCCACCACCTGGACGCGTTGTTCCTTCTCAATGCCCACTTCCACGGTCCGCTGCACGGCCTTGCCCTGTTCGACGACAAAAGCAACTTGGGTGCCGTCCGGCATCTCCACAATCGCCTCAACAGGAAGGATGACCGCGTTTTCCACGGACTCCAGCCGCAGTGTGACGCGGGCGAACTGATGGGGCATGAGGTCCCGGGAGGCGGCAAGCTCTGCTTCCACGGTCCGGGTGTGCATGTCGTCATCCAGGGAGGGGTAGACCCGGGATATTTTTCCTCGCAAAGTCCGTCCCGGCAGGGCATCGAGCCGAATTTTGACCGTGAGCCCCGGTTTCACAGCAGCTGCATGGGCTTCGGGCACGCTGAAACGCACCACGAGGGAATCGGGATCAAACATCTCCAGGAGCGGGTTCCGGGGGGTGGCCAAGTCTCCCTGACGGACATGCACCTTGTCCATCACCCCGTCGAAAGGGGCCTTGAGCAAACACTCCTCCAGATGGGCCCGGGCCAGCTCGAGGTCTGTCTCGGCCTCCTCCACGTTGGCTTCCTGCACCGCGATCTCGGTTGCTGTGGGACCGGCATGGAGCATACGCAGCTTCTCCTCGGCATTCTCCAATTCCGCCCTGGCCACATTCATTCTTTCCCGGGCCTGCTCCAGGCTCTGCTCGGACGTGTATTCCTTGGACTGGAGCCGCTTTTGTCTTTCATAAGCCGTGCGAGCCTCTTCCAGCGTGGCCCGCCACTTCCGCACGCTGGCCTCGGCCTGGTCGATCTCTTCGGGACGAGGGCCCGCCCTCAGGTCGGCCAGCTTCGCCCGAGCCACCTTGAGTTTGGCTTTCGCCTGCTCGGCTTCCGCCTGATACACTTGCCTGTCTATCTCGATGAGTTTTTCCCCCATCTCCACCTCATCGCCCTCGCGCCACGGGCAGTATGCGATGGGGCCCTCCTTTGTGGCCGCAATGACCACTGACTCAGTGGCAACCACCTCACCGGTCCTTTTCAGGGCGCGCGCTATTTCTCCCTCTTGGGCCGTTTTCACCTCCACATTTCGGGGACCGCCGCGCTTTTTCCCCTGTGATCCGTTTTTGCCGGAGTCGTCTCCGGCATTGGACAAGAAGAGGAAGGCTCCCGCTATGGCGAGCGCGACTGCCGCGCCTATGATCGCTTTTTTGGCGCTGACTTTCACTGCTCTTTCTCCCGTTGGAGCGCGTGGTTGGGTAGGGTGGGCGACATATCCATCAGGCGATCCAGTGCTTGCGGATATTGCGCAGGCTCAGGCCGAAGAGGCCGAGACAGAAGGCGACGAGGGCAAAAAAGTCCACGGTGTAGGGCAGGAGGTTTCCGCCGTGCACCGCCCCGTGGAGCACGTCCGCTCCGTAGGTCAGTGGCAGGGCGAAGGAGAGGGGCTGCAGGACCACGGGGAGCTGGTCCACGGGGAAGAAAAGGCCGCAGAGGAAAAGCATGGGGAAGCGGAAGAAGTTGGAGAAGGTCATGGCCTCGAAGACCTCCTTGACCGCCACGGCGATGAACAGCCCCAGAAAGGTGGTGGCCACGGCGATGAGGGCCACCGCCGGGACGAAGGCGGTCCAGGCCACGCGGGAGAGATCCATGAGGAAGGCGGCCATGAGCACGGGAACGAAGGCGTTGGCCATCCCGAAGAGGATGGCCCCGCTCGTCTTGGCCAGCATGAGCATCTCCAGGGGGATGGGGGCCAGCAGGAGGCGCTCGAAGGAGCGCTGCTTCTTCTCGAAGGTCACGGTCACCGCCAGCATGGAGGTGGTGCCGAAGAGCACGGAAACCGCGACCACCGCGGGCAGCAGGGAGGGGATGTCGCTCAGGCCGCTTCCGGACTTGATGAAGAACATCCCGGTCCAGGCCAGGGGAAAGAGGAGCCCCCAGCTGATGTTCGGGGGCTTGAGGTAATAGGTCCGGATGTCCTTGCGCAGGATGGAAAGAAAGGCGATCCATAGCCTCATGAGGTGTTGCCCCCGTTTTCGCTTCCCGTTTTCAGGGTCTCCGCCTCGATGCCAGTGATCCGCACGAACACGTCCTCCAGGGAGGGCCTGATCCTGCGGGCCTCATACACCTCCACCCCGCTGCTCTCCAGGAAGTGAACAAGGGCCCCGGCCTGGATGGGGGCGCTGGAGGAGGCCCGCAACAGACCCTGTCCGGGGAAGGAGAGCTCCAGGTGGGGAAAGGCCCGGGCGATATCCTTCTCCATATCCCGGATGTCGCCATTGGAGCTGATCTGCAGGATATGAGCGGCCTGAGCTGGCTGAAGCAGCTCCTCGATCCCCGCAGTGCGCACGATGCGGCCGGAGACGATAAAGGCGATGCGCTGGCAGAGCCTCTCCGCCTCCTCGATGTAGTGGGTGGTCAGGAAGATGGTGGTTCCGGAGCGGTGTAGGTCAGCCACCAGCTGCCGCAGCTGCCGGGCGCTGGCCACATCAATGCCTGTGGTCGGCTCGTCCAGAAACAGGATCTGGGGCTGGTGGATAATCCCGGCGGCTATGGTCAGCTTGCGCTTCATGCCCTTGGAGTAACCGCTGAATCTGCGATCAGCCGCCTGGCTCAGAGCAAAGTCTTCCAGGAGCTGTCTGGCCCGGGCCTGCCGTTCCTGTTTGCCCATCCCGTACAGGGCGGCGCAGAAACACAGATTGTCGAAACCGCTCAGCTCCGGATACAGGTTGCTCTCATCCGGAACCACGCCTATGAGGTACTGGGCCGATCTGGGCCTTTTTATGCAGTCCAGGCCTGCGATGCTCATGCTCCCTGAATCCGGCCGGGCCAGCCCGGTGAGCATATTGATGGTCGTTGTCTTCCCCGCGCCGTTGGGGCCGAGAAAGCCAAACAGCTCGCCCGGCTCCACGGTGAAGGAGATGTCGGACACCGCCCGCACCTCGTCGAATCCCTTGGTCAGGTTCTCTACCTCGATGGCGTGACGCATCGCGTAGCTGCTCCTTGTATCCGTCCGAGCGGGAGGGCCCTTGCCCGGGCGTTCTGCCCCGCGCTCGCGGAGGGAGAGGACAAAAAAACGCTCTTATCCAATTAAGCAAAAAACCAATCAGAACATAATTGCTTGTACAGGCTAGGTCAATACCCAATCCGCTGTCTGCGGGAATTGTCATGCGGGGCCTGCAGACCCAAGAAGCAAGGATGGTGGGTTAGGGAGCTCTCGGATCAAGAGCAGAATGGAGGGAAATCTCGTAGATGTTCTGCTGCTGATGCTTTACCGATGGCAAGCAAGCCGAAGCATATGAGCCCTGCCTCGCAGACATCGACAAAATCCTCGTCCCTATTGTGGTGCTCTATGAGGTATACAAGGTCCTCAAACGCGAAATCGGCGAGGAAAAGGCGATCCTGGCCATCAGCTACATGAAGCGGTCGAATATTGTCCCTATGGAGGGCAGCCTGGCCATCAAGGCGGCAGACATCTCCCTGCTCCATGGTCTGGCCATGGCGGATGCCACGGTGTATGCCGCCGCAGCGATGCATGAAGCCCCTCTCTACACCTCGGATGCCGATTTCAAGGGGCTCTCCCTTGTCCAATGGATGGGAGACGATTCGAGCTGATAGGAACCTGAGCTGAGCGCTCGCGTCCGCAGACCCAGATGACCCTATTCCCGCCCTCAGCCCATCGCGCCTCGCGGGATCCCATCTATTTCCCGAAGGGGCACTTGGGGAAGGTGCAGGCCTTGCAGCCCAGACAGAGCCCGCCTTCGGCCATGCCCGCCAAGTCCTTTCTGGTTATTTCCACATCCGCCAGGAGCAGGGGCAGCAGAACATCCAGGCTCGTGGTCTCGTGAAAGAGGGCGCAGGCAGGGACCCCCATCACTCTCGCGTTCTCGATTCTTCCCAGGAGGGTCATGGCCCCGGGCAAGAAGGGGGCTCCGTAGAGCATATCCGTGAGCCCGGCCTGGAGCAGGCCCTGCCGGGTCACGTCGTCCGGGTCCACGGACAGCCCGGCCGTGGTGATGATGAGCTCCGCCCCGTGCCGGAGCATATCCCCCACGCTGTCCGCGATGGCCTGCCTCTCGTCCGGAACAATCAGGGAATGGACCACGGAACAGCCGAATGGGGCCACCTTCTCCCGGATAATGGGAGCGAATCGATCCTGGACCAGGCCCCGGAAGACCTCCGTTCCGCTCACGATGACCCCGACTCGCGCCCGCCTCAGCTGCAGGACCCGGAACAGGGGCTCCTGACCGAGAACATTCAGGGCCTTATCCAGCTGCTGTCTGGACAGATACAGGGGCAGGGCGCGGCATCCGGCCAGCACCTTGCCCTCCTGCACCGGAACGCGGTGCTGGCGCGCCGCGCACATGACCTCGGGGACCAGATTGAAGGCCTCGAGCTTCTCCCTGTCCATGCAGAACAGGCCGCTCTGGTCGGCCCGAAAATTGATCTTTCCCTCCCTGGGCGGAGTGACGTAGGTGACCCCGGGGCCGGCCATTCTTTTCGCGAATTCCAGGACCGCCTCGTCCTCGTGGGCCCATTCCCGGGAGTCACGGGCCATCTCCCGCACATAGACCGAGGTGCGGCCCATCTGCTGCAGGCGGCAGACATCCGCGCTGCCGATCCGCTGGCCCGCGGAGAAGGCCGGTCCCTTGCTCTTGCCGGGAACGATCCGGGTCATGTCGTGCAGGGCGTGCTTGCCCACCGCCCGTTCCACGGGCACGGAGCGCGGAGGCCCATCCTCGGCTTCGGGAGCGGAGCCGAGGGAAGCATACGGGGCCTCTCCCCGGCACCCGGGGCAGATGCGGCCCTGCTGCTCGGGATAGGGCTCGCCGCACACGGGACAGCGGACGATCCGTCCGGAGCTCTGTTTGCCCAGCAGCCCAGGATCCACTTGGACGGATTCCTCCTTCATGTAGGCATCCCCCGCCCTGGCGATCTGGTCGAACAAAAGATCGGAATCCTGCTCCTGCTTGGACTTGCGCTTGAAGAGCCAGGCCGCGATCTCCGGCCACTCCTCCAGCTTGTCCGGATCCACCGCCACGCGCCGCCCCTGTCCGGTGTACTTGTCGTACAGGCTCAGGGCGTAGCGGCCCAGGTTGACGATCCGCATCCAGCCGTTGCCCGTGCTGCAGGGAGTGAGGAGCTGGACCGCGTCCGGGAGGCACTTCCCCGTCTCCACGAACGCCTCGAAAAGCGTCCCTTCTGGCAGGCCGGAACGGGCTCGCTCCACCATGTACCCGCCGATGAGCACCCCCGGGGCGGGATAGCTGTGGAACTGCCGGACCAGCTCCCTGAACTCCTGGAAATCGTACTGTCCCACGGGTCGGGCCGTTTTCACCGTGCCTGCCGCTGAATCCATGTCTCTCTCCTGGGTTTGATGGATGGGATTAGTGCCGGGTAGTGTCTAGACTGCCAGATTGATCAGCAAAAGGGCCACGGGGATAATCCAGGCAATCGCCAGCGCCGGGACCAGGAGCTTGCGCTTCTTCACCAGCCGCCGCAGGCCGGACACGTTTTCGGGGGCCGCGATTTCCGCTGTCATCTCCGCCAGCTCCGGTGCCGCGGATTGAAAGCGCTCTAAGCTCCCCTCCGGCAGATTCCGGAGGAACTGATCCATGACTGTTGCCATCTGCTTGAAGCTTCGCCCGTTCTGCAGCATCAGGGCAAGCATCTCCCGCACATCCTGTCCGTCCACCTCCAGATTCCAGGCATCCAGCTCCTCTTGCAGCTTCATGATGGCCGAGTTGCTCACCTTGTTCAGCTCTTGCACCAGATCCTTGACGCTTTCCAGCTGTCGCAGGGTGTAGTTGAAGTTGTGGATATTCTTCAGGATCAGCACCAAGAGCTCCCGCACGTCCCGACCGTCCACTTGGACATTCTCCAGCTCGAGCTCCTCCTGCAGGGACTCCAGTGCCGTGTTGCTCACAAGATTCAGGTCCCGAACCAGATCCTGCAGGACCTCCCCCTGCTTCTGGGCTTCGCGGGAAAAATCCACAACCGTGTCCAGCTTCTGGCTCAGCTCCTGGAGGGTGAGGGTGCTTTCCTCTGTCATAAGCCTTCTCCCTCGGCCTGACCACGATCAGGCCCTGTGTTTTCCGGCAAAGGACATATAGGGCGAGATGGGCAGATCCTGACCCTTGAGGAGCAGATGCCAGTAGGCCCAGCGGAACATCATCTTGCCGTAGTGATTCATGCTGGTGTCCCGAAGCAGGCTGAAGGGGCCGAGGCCGGGCAAGGGGAACTGCCCGGGCAAGGGCTCGGTGGTATAGTTGAAGTCGATGAGCAGGGCCCTTCCGAAGCCGGACTCGATGAAACAGTTGGAGTGGCCGTCGTATGTGGGCAAGGGCTCCAGCCCGTCCATCCAGCGCAGGATGTTTTTCACGAGGAGCTCGCTCTCGAAGTGGGCCACTGACCCCGCCTTGGAAGTGGGCACGTTGGTGGCGTCCCCCAGAATGAAGATGTTGTCGAATGCCTCGCTCTGCAGGGTGTGGTTGTTCGTGGGCACCCAGTTCAGCTCGTCCCCCAGGCCGGATTCCTCGAGGAAGGAGGCCCCTTTGTTGGTGGGAATGCTGACCAAAAGATCAAAATCCACCTCCCGGCCGTCGAAGGAGACAATCCGCTGCTTCTCGTTGTCCACATGGCTCAAGGCGAACTCCGGGACGATCTCAATGCCCTTTTCATCGCACATGTGCCGCAGGGTTCTCGAGGCAATGGGCTTGGTGAAGGGACCGTCCAAGGGGGTGGCGAAAAAGATCTTGACCTTGTCCCGCATTTCCCGCTCGTGGAAGAACCAGTCAGCCAGCATGACGAATTCCGGCGGAGCCACGGGGCACTTGACAGGCATCTCCGCCACATTCAGCACCACATTCCCCCCCTGGAAATTGCGCATGGCCTTCTGCAGCTTCGTGGCCCCGTCTATGGTGTAGAAGTCGAAGATTTTCTTCTGCCAGAGCTCGCCGGTCAGCCCCTCCTGCTCGGAGGGATCGACGTCGCCTCCGCTGGCGATGATCAACAGGTCGTAGGAAAGCTCCCCGTTGTGCAGATGGACCTTGTTCTTCTCCGGGTCCACCCTTTCGATGGGCGAGACGACAAACTCTGCCTCCCTGGGCAGGAAGCTGTCCCTGGGCTTCACCAGGTCCTTTTTGTCCTTGTACATCCCGAAGGGAATGAAGAGCAGCCCGGGCTGATACACATGCTCCCTGTTCTGATCCACCACAGTAACAGAGTGCTCGTTGTTTTCGATTTCAGGACGCAGATTGTCGCACAGCCTGTTGGAGATCATGGTCCCGGCTGTTCCCGCTCCCAGTATGACAATTCGCATACATGCCTCCCTTTGTCGGGGCCGTGCACCACTTTCGCCGAAAAGGGCGCGGGGTTGCGGCTCATTCGACGAAATCGGCAGTCAGCTGTCGCCTCTCGCTCTCCAGAAGCATTCCGGTCAGCCGGGTGAGCTCCAGATAAAAGCCCATTTCCGTGTTGCTTTCCACATTTTCCGCGAACCGGGGGAACCACCGACCGATGTGGCGATCCAGGAACCACGCGCGCTGCTCCCGGAAGAACATCTCCCAGGTTGCCTCCTGGCTGGTTCTCTCCTGGAATCCGAGATAGGCCAGAAATTCCAGCTCCGCGGCCACGTGGTCCGGGGGGCTGGTGAAATCCGGGGACAGGTCCAGTCCGCATTCCCGGTAGATCCTTTGGGCCTCGGCTGTGGACTCTCCCATCATCCGGCCCTCGTCCTCCAGATAGACCGATCCGAAGGGCGGGGCCTCGAGCTGGAAGGGGCCGAGGAACAGTCTGGAGTACTCCCTGAGCAACTCTTCCCGGCTCCGATTCTCCAGCTCCCCCAGCATCCGTCCGGCTGGGGCGGCGGTTTCGGAGCCCAAGGGACCCACCGCCTCATGCAAAGCCCGGACATTTTCGGACAGCTCCGGCCCCGGCTGGTAAAAGCATCCCGCGGCCAGGGACAGGGCCCGATACAAAGCCAGCCCGCTTTCCTGGAGCAAAGCTTGTCCTGTCATGATACAACTCCGGCTTTTTTTCTGTGAAGGGAACAGAGCCGCGGGGCTGCCTCCCCTGGATGACGAATTCCCCCGACAGAGGGAGGACATCGTCCCGGAATCCGACGAGGTGCCTCCCCGCGCTGGAGCCCGTGTCCAGAAGACAGGGCCTCCCATTCCCGGGCAGGCCCTGTCCGGAATTTTGCCTTGATCTCGGGAAAAGCCCCCGATCACGTCGATTGCCACACGGTTTCCGACGATCGGGGCTCTCCGCGGGGCGGCTCTCCGTGGGGTGTGTCGTCCAGCCTCAGGAACTTCTCGCCCAGGGTGTAGAGAAGGAGCATCACGCTCAGGGCAAAGATCCCCACCAGGATTTCCCAGACGCTGGGGAAATAGGTCAGGATCTCGGGCAGCCCCTCCGCCTTGGGACCCACAGGCCTGATCTGGCCCCCGATGAGGATCTGCATGTGCACAGCGAAGATGCCGATCAGGGTGATGGCCGAGGCCACGGTCTTGGCCCAGGCGGTTTGCCGCAGGGTCTGGCTGATCATGAGCAGATAGGGGATGATCAGAAAGAGAATGAGGTTGAAGTTGATCGCGGTGGCGAACTCCGGCCTGGTATACCCCGAGCCCAGAGCCAGCTTGAGGAAGTAGAAGAGCAGGGCGATCCCGATGACGAAGGAGAACTTGCGGGCCAGCATGTTCATGGCCGTGTCCGCAAGCTGGGAGCAGCTCGTTTTGACCAGGGAGCAGACGTTGACGTAGAAGATGATCAGGGCCATTCCGGAAAGCATGGCGAGAACCAGGGAGAAGACCGAAATGAAGGGGCCGAAGTAGGTGGGCCTGGCCTCGGTCAGGCCGAAGACAGCGCCGAGCATCAGGGCGGCGAAGATCGCGGTCATCATGGAGGCAAGGCCCACATAGCGACTTAAGGTGGAATGCCAGTCCCCGGTATGCATGCGCCACAGCTTAACGATGAGAAAGAGGAGCTCCAGGCTGTAGAGAAACCCCATATACCAGATGGGGGAGGTGAGATTCGGGGAAAACACGATATAGATCATGTGCAGGGGGGATCCCAGCTCCAGCCCGATGGAGACGAACGCCCCAATCAGGGTGGCGATGGCCAGAAAAACCATCCTCTTGGCCAGGGGCTCGTATTGCTCCATGTTGAAGACAAGGGGCAGGGAGGCCACCATGGACATGCCGGAGCTGGCCAGGGCGAGAAAGACATACACCCCCAGGGGCAGGGTCCAGATGAGAACATCGTTGGCGTTGAACAGATAGTGGCCCTGCAAAAGCAGGATCAATGCCGTTACCAGCCCCACGCCGATTCCGGTTGCAAGGACGATCATCCAGGAGATGTTCAGCTTTTGTGCGGTATTCATGACACCTCTCCCGTGGTTTGCTCGTAGGTTCCGGGATTGAAGCTGCGGATGTAGTAGACCTTGGGCTGTGTGCCCAGATGCTCCCTGAGCCTGTAGGATCTGTACTTGCCCAGCAGCCTGTTCACTGTGCTGGACGGATTGTCCAGATCACCGAAGATGCGGGCGTCCGCGGGACAGGCCTCCACGCAGGCGGGCATGAGGCCCTTCTTCAAACGGTGGTCGCAGAAGGTGCACTTCTCCACCACCCCCTTGGGCCGGATCCCTTCCAGAGTGCTGTCCCGCTCCGGATTGTAGTACGGGGTATAGTAGCCATCCACTTGGGAGACCATTTCCTCGGCAGTGCTGGTCACCCCCTCGATGAGGGTCTCGTTCTCCCGCCACTGTGGATGCGGCTTGCGCCAGTTGAAGTAGATCACCCCGTAGGGGCAGTTGAACATGCAGTACTTGCACCCGATGCACTTGTCCGGATTGTGCATGGTGATTCCGCCCTCGATCTTGTGCAGAGCCTGTGTAGGACACCCCCGGATGCAGGGGGCATTGTCGCAGTGATTGCACAAAGTGGGGATGTAGTGGTAGCGCACATTGGGAAAGGTCCCCACTGTTTCCGTGATCTTGTAGGACCAGTAGATCCCCTCCGGGGTATTGTTCTCCGTCTTGCAGCCGATGATACAGGCCCCGCATCCCACGCATTTCTGGTGATCGATGATCATTGCCCATCGTGTCATGTCTCGGCCTCCTTACTCTTTGACCATCCGGACCCGAACGGTTCCGTAGTAGGCGGACGCCCCGCTCAATCGGTCGTAGTCCGCTGGGATGATGTAGTTGTTGTTCCCCCCGCGGGGCTGCCTGCCGAAGACCTTGGCCGCGAGGCGGCCGTAGGCCCAGTGTCCCTGACCGTAGCACTTGGCCACGGTCCCGGGCCGGACGCCCTCCCAAAGCCTGGCAGTGCAGCTGATCTCCCCCGTGGGCGAGGCGATCTTCACCGAATCGCCGTCCTCGAGGCCCAGCTCCCTTGCGTCCGCGGGATTGATCTTGGCCACGTCGGCATTCTGCCGCTCTCCGGGATCCAGGTCCTTGAGCTCGTAGTACCAAGAACAGTTGGCCGTGCGTCCTTCCCGGTTCAGCCTGGCCTTGTGATCCACGAAGACGAAGGGGTATTCCTCGGGGTTCCCGTGCACGTAGGGGTCCTCGGAATGGGGCACAAAACCCCTCTCTCCGCGGGCCTGGTAGTTGCAGACCTCCAATACACGATCCACAGTGGTCCCGTGCTTCTTGGCGTGCTTTTCCAGGGCGCGCTTGAGGGTCTCGGAGTAGAACTCGAACTGGCCCGTCTCCGTGGCCATGTTCCCCCAGCGCTCCCTGAAGGGGTAGGGATCCGAGTTCCAGACCCCGATCCTCTTGAACTCCTCCCAACCGTCGATCTTGTCCCCGCCCTTCCACTTGGCCGGGTTCCACAGCGGCTCGGTGGCGATCTTGAGGGCGTATTCCGCGAACTCCGATTCGTTCTCCGGGGCCTTTCCTGTCTCCGGATCGAGAAAGGTCTCCACATGGTAGCGATGCAGCTTGTCAAAGCCCTTTTCCGCCAGTTTCTTGCCGATCAGAAAGGGGACCTCCGTCTCGTCGATCTTGTATTCGAAGGGCTTGTCCACGATGGGCTGCTGCAGGACCACGTGGCGGTAGGTATTGCCGTGGGACTTGGTGTAGCCCCATTTCTCGAACTGGTGGTGGGTGTCCGGCAGAACGATGTCCGCGAACCAGGAGAACTCGGAGGCGTTGGTGGTGATGTGCACCAGGAAGGGGATCTTGGACAGGGCCTGGTCCCAGCGCTGTCCCTGCGGCGCGGAGAAGTTGAAGTTGTTCATGTAGGCCATGGCCACCTTGATCTCGTAGGGATCCTCTTCATTGATCCCGTCCGCGGCCCTGTTCGTGTTCACCCCGCCGCCGGACTTTCCCTCCTTGAGACAGGGGTACTCCAGGCGACCGCGCTGATCTATCTTCTCGTGGTCCTTGCCCTTCTTGGCGGTTTTGTCCAAGTAGTCTGAATAGTCCGGAAAGTCCTGCAGATACACCGTGTTGGCCTTGAGCGTGCCGCCCACGTTGTCCACGCCTCCGGTGAGGCCGTTCAGGGCGTGGCAGGCCATGCAGGCGTAGGCGCTGCGGACCTGCATGCTCGGTCCGCCCCCGACCCAGGACAGGACATGCGGGGCGGATTGGGCGAACTCCTTGGCCACTCTGCGGATCTGCTCCGCGGACACGCCGGATTTCTCCGCGGCCCATTCCGGGGTCTTGTCCTTGAGCTCGAGGTTCCACCACCGGACCAGGCCGTGGGTGTATTTTTCCTCGAATTGGCCCTCCTCCACTGTCTCTCCGGGGACAAAGCGATTTTTCCCGTCGGAGAAATCGCCCACGAAATCCCGGTACCACAGTCCTTCCGTGAGGATCACGTGGGCCATGGCCACGGCGAGGGCCCCGTCGTATCCCGGCTCCACAGGGAGCCACTCGTCCGCCTTGGCCGCGGTTGCCGAGAGCCTGGGCTCGGCGATGGCCACCTTGGCCCGGTCTAGGGCCCTGCCCCAGGCATTGCTGTAATAGGAGACCTGGCGGTTGGCCGCCAGGGGATCGGCGCCCCAGAGCAGCATGTAGCGGGTGTTCTCCACGTCGTACTGCCGGTAGGCCCAGAGCCCCTCGGTGTAATAGGGCCCGAACT
>CAYFSD010000009.1:0-16292 GCA_964345705.1 uncultured Desulfohalobiaceae bacterium | reverse complement strand
GGATCTGCCCGGTCATCATCCCCGGCAGGCTGACCACGCCCATGACCATCATGGAATTAATAATGGGGATCATGCCGGATCGGGAGGCCTCCCGAAGGGTCTCCCTGCCGCCTCCCACCTGCCGGCCCCAAGGGCCAGCAGTGACTCGATCCGCGACTGCCGCTGGAGTGTATCCTCCATGAAACGGTCCAGAGCCAGGGAGATGCCGTTCAATGTGTTGCCCAGCACCATCCCCAGCAGGGGAATGAAATACTGGGGCTCGAACCAGGGCTCGACCTTAATGATGCCGGTCATGGCGATCATGGTCACCAGGAAGGCCGCGCCCATGATGGAGACGAAGCTGCTCAGAAAGATCCGCGGGAATCGCCTGCGCGTTCGACCGACCGCGCTCTGGCTGGCCAGGGCGGTCATGATCAGTCCTAGGCTCAGGACCCAGACAGGGTTCTTCAGGGCGAAGACCCATTTCAGGATCCATCCCACGAAGAGGAGCTGCGCCACCATGCGGCAGGAGGCTATGAAGAGCTGTCTTTCCAGCCGCAGACTAAGCAGGGCGGAAAGAAAGAGGTTCACGCCCACCAGGCAGGCGGCCAGGGCGAGCTGCCAGGGACCGAGCTGAAGGTATTCAGGGTTCATGGGAGCTCACTTCAGGGTCAGTGTTTCCGGGCTCAATCGCTCGATCTGAGCCCGGTCGTGGCTGGTCAGGAGCAAGGCCCTGTCCTTTGCCTCGGACTGCCACCACAGGAGCAGATCCTCCAGGCGACCCATGCTGTCCGGGTCCAGGGAGGCAGCCGGCTCGTCCAGCAGGAGCAGGTCCGGGTCCAGTTGAAGGGCCCTCAGCAAAGCCGCAATTTGGGCTTCTCCTCCGGAGAGGGAGGCGGTGCTTTGCCGCAGAAAGCTCTCCCCTCGACCTAGTGTGTCCAGTTGAGAGAGGATCCTTGCACGGTCGTATCTCTTGTGCCGATTCGCCAAGAACCCGAACACCATGCGGAGGTTGTCCTCCACACTGCCCTCCTGGAGCGGAGGCCGCTGATGCAGGTAAACGATGCGGCTGCGATATTCCGGCATGCGCCACTTCTCCAGCCCCTTGCCGCGAAAGGTGATACACCCTTCCTGCAAATCGTCCAAACCGGCCAAGGCCCGAAGATAGAGAGACTTGCCCGCTCCGGAGGGTCCGATCAGGCCGACTCGGCACCCAGGTTCCACCCACAGGGAGATATCGCGCCAGATCCAGGCGCCGTCGATACGACGCCCCGCCCGCTCGACTTCGAAAAATACGCCCATAGACACACTGCTCGCAACCCTTCACGGGGTATTTTTTCACTTACCCAGCGGAGGTTTTCAAGTGAAAAAATGCCCCGTGAAGGGTTACCACTGCTCGAGTTTTTTTGAAGAACTGGTAACAGACCATAAATTGTCACCACCCGCACGGCAAGACGCAATGGCCCGCTTGGATCGATCCTGATTGAGGGGAGGGAAGATCAACCGCTCGAGACCGTCAAGCGCGCCTTTTTTGTCCTTTATCCGTTGGGGGTATAATACAAGGACAACACATGCATTTCTCTTTTCGCCAGCACAGGGAGACAACTGGAAAGCATCCGCTGGGAGACCAATCCTTCGCCGACCTGGGTCGCGATCCGTAAAGGAGAGTCAAGGGATCCTATGAGCAGGAGTCCGTTGAGGAGATACCATGAACGGTTTTCAAGAAAGGCCCATATGCAGCCTGGTGCACCGCCTGCCCGGGCGTATACGTCTTCGAAGCTCCATTCCCGTGAGCGGCGGAGAGGACACGATCCTTCAGGATCGGCTCCACGACCTGCAGGGAGTGGTCTCGATTTCCGTTCGACCCAGGTCGCGAAGCATTGTCATCCGCTTCGCGGCGGACGAGGTGGACGGAAGCTCCATTCAGAAGTGGGTGGACGAGGCGCTTTGGACTTTATGGAACAACCCCAGTTTGAAACCAGCCAATGACAGTATTGGCAGCTCCGGAGTCGCCAAGCATTCCAAGAAACAGCGATCCAGGAATCTCCTGGTTCAGGGACTGACGGCTCTGGCCCTGTCCGCGATGCTCCTGTACAGTCTCTGGAGGGGGCTTATTCGCCGCAGACCCCTGCCCCAGAATATCGGCAGCCTGACCGGGGTCGTGACCATCGCCGGGTCCATTCCCCTGTTCATACGGGCCTGGCGGGAATGGCGATCCGGACGGCGCATGGGCCTGTTTCCCTTCCTGGGCGTGTCCTGCCTCATCGCGCTCATGGTCGGAGCGGCCTCCACCGCCCTGAACATCCTTTGGACCCTCAGTGTGGGCATGTTCCTGGAGGAGCTGGCCATGGAAAAGGCCAGGCGCGATGTCCGAAAGCTAGCGGAGACCGCTCCCGAAACCGGTCAAGTTCTGGAAAACGGTATCCCTGTGGAGAAACGAGTAGTGGACATGCGCCTCGGGGACGTCGCCGTAGTGCACACGGGATGGATCATCCCAGTGGATGGAGTCGTTGTCCGGGGACAGGCCCTGATCGACGAATCGCAGATCACCGGCCATCAATTCCCCGAGCTTCGCGGGCATGATGACTGGGTCTTCGGGGGAACGACGGTTCAGGATGGCTCCCTCCATGTGGAAGTCAAACGGTCCGGTCACGAAACCTACTTGAACAAGGTCATGGACCTGGTGGAACAGGCCCTGGATTCCCGCTCCGAGGCGGAACGAAAAGCAGACGCGCTTGCGGGCCGCATGGTCAAGATGGGCACTGTCTCCACAGTCGGGACCTTTCTGCTGACCAGGAACCTGGCCACCACGGTCGCGGTCCTCTTGGTGATGTCCTGCCCCTGCGCCACCATTCTGGCTGCTTCCACCGCCCTGACCGCATCCATCGCCTCGGCGGCCAGAAGAAACATCCTCATCAAGAGCGGCGCCGCCCTGGAGACCATGGCCCAGGTGGATTGCGTCTGCTTCGACAAGACCGGGACCCTGACCCTGCAGGTGCCGGAGCTCGTGGAAATTCGAACCCGCGCCCCGGGCATCAGCGAGGAACGTGTCCTGGCCATGAGCGCCGGGGTCGAGGAGATCAGCCGACACCCCATAGCCCGGGCCCTGGTTGACACAACGAGGCAAAAAGGCATCGAGATCCCCCAAATGACCGGCCTGGAAGCCGTTCTCGGCCGCGGAGGGCGCGGGTACTGGGATGAAGAGCAGATAGCCGTGGGCAGCGCGCAGTTTCTCCGAGAAGACGACGTGGACATCTCCTATTTCAAAAGAAGGGCGGACGAACATCTGGAAAAGGGGCGCACACCGGTCTATGTGGCCAGGGAGGGCAAGGCTCAGGGAATGCTTGTCTTCGAGTCCGTGCCCCATCCTGAGACGAGAGAGGTTCTGGACCTGCTTAGCCGGAGCGGAATAACCAGACTCAGCCTCATCAGCGGCGACGAACAATCCGCGGTAAGCTCCATGTGCGCTTCCCTGCCCTTCGATCAATGCCATGGCGGCCGTACCCCTAAGCAGAAGACGGACTTCATCCGTAAGCTGCAGCAGGAGCAATTCACGGTTTGCATGATCGGGGACGGGGTCAACGACGCCCTGGCCCTGTCCTCGGCCGATCTGGGCCTGGCCGTGGGCGCCGGAGGCTCGGACGCGGCCCTGGAAGCCGCAGACATTGTCTTCATGGGATCGGGGCTGTGGGATATCGTTGTTTTGCGCCGGGTCAGCGAAAAGTCCATGCGCATCATCGACCAAAACTTCTGGATCGGCGCCGGATCGGACTACTTCGGCCTGAGCCTGGCTTTCACCGGCATGCTGACCCCACTGGTGGCCGGATTCATCCATGTGGGCCACACCTTGGCCATCCTGCTCAACTCCAGCCGGCTCTTGGGCCTAGGGCCGGAAGGGACAACAGGCCGCGGCAACGGCTCTCCCCGAGTCAAGGGAAGCTGGACATCGGGACCCAAAAGTCATGTCCCATCCAGCCCCAACCGCGACACATCCACACTATCCCTCGCCTTCTTTCCCATACAAGCTTCATTCCCGGGCCGACCCGAACACAACCAAGCATGAAAATGCGAGGTGAAGGCGGGTGGAGACTACCCCGGGTTTCATCCCCCGCCTTACCTGTAGCGATCGGCAACAACGTATCGGCTCCACTTTTGCTTTAACGGACACAGCTTGATCTCAGACTATATATCCACTGCTTGATTCCAGCCGATAGCAGCCTACCGCCTCGGGAACAAAGCTCAGATGTCATGATGAAACCCGGGGTAGTGCTGCAGCCGCCTTTGCCTCGCTCATTTCCATTATAATCCGACAAGTTTGGCATAGTTTCATACAAATCGTCACACCTCTGTCAACAAATTGTAATCTGGCCAGACTAGGCCTATAGAAAGTCCACGGTTCAAACTGAAAGCACATCCCGGAGCATAGAGCTAAGCCGATGAGCCAACTCCACAGCCTGAAGGTCCTCAATTCGGGAAATGAACATCCTTCTCCCTCACAATGGGATAGCTCAAAAGACGAAAATGCTTTTTTGGGGGGCCAACACATTCCTCCACCCAAAGAAAATTCTCGATTCATTCTGGCCATCGTGCTCCGACTGAACGATTTCCCTCTCTTTTGTGGCCTCTACGGCGAATCCTTCTCCAGCACGCTTCAAGGGTGGTTCACTAGCTCGGTCCGCCGTTGTCTCAAAAACGTCCTTCCCGGCCACCCCGAACGCGAGTCCATGACCCGAATCGTCACGGAGCCCGGGGAACAGGCCCTTGTCTGGTTCGAAAGACATCAACGAACAGATGGTCCGGATATCGCCTTCAGTCTTCGAAAAGCGGTACACGAGGACCTCTCAGGGATCATTCAACGGCGAACCGGGCAATCCCTGCGAATCCTCGTGGGGCAGGCGGAACGACGGCTTCCAGTCCATAACGGAACCTGGAAGAGCGCTCTTTTTTCCTGCCTGAAAGAGGCTCGCTGCATGACCCAGAGCGGATGGAACAAGCGTGACATGGCACTCAATGCCGAGTTTCAGGAAATTCTGTCCCAATCCCGGATCAAGCCGCGCTACCAGCCCATCGTGCATCTGAACAACGGGAAGGTCTTCGGCTGGGAGGCCTTGAGTCGGGGACCCAAGGAGAGCAACTTCCACTCCCCTCTTTCGCTTTTCCAGTTCGCCGAGGAGACAGGAAACCTATTTCAGCTGGAACGCGTCTGCCGGGAAAAGGCCATCACCCATTGCCGGAAATTCATCGGCTCGGGGAAGCTTTTTCTGAATATCCATCCCCGGACCTTAAGCGATCCGGATTTCACTCCCGGCGAAACCAAGCGAATCCTGGAATGGACATGGATCGACCCGAAAAATGTGGTCTTCGAGATCACGGAACGACACGCTGTGGAGAATTTCCAGCTCTTTCACGACACCCTGCAGCACTATCGCAACCAGGGCTTCCTCGTTGCCGTGGACGATGTCGGCTCCGGATACTCCGGGCTCCTTTCCATAGCCCGCATCCGTCCCGATTTCATCAAGATCGACAAATCCCTTGTGCTCAGCTCGGACAGCGATCCGGTCAAACGGGCCCTCCTGGAAACCTTCGTCACCTTCGCCAACCAGATCGGGGCCAAGATCATCGCCGAGGGCATCGAGACCGGCTCGGTCCACACCACTCTGGTCAACCTCGGAGTCCATTTCGGACAGGGCTACTACATTGCCAAACCCGACTGTCCCCCGCGACAGGTGGACCTCTCCGCGGAAGTTGGAGAGACTCGATCCAGCCAGGAAAACTCCCGCTGCAACCTCCCCGTGGGCAGGCTGACGCGTTCCGTTGCCTCGGTTGCTCCGAACACGACCGTGGAAGAGGTGCGCACGCGCCTCGATTCCCTCGAGCCTCTGGGCAGCATCGTGGTGGAAGATAATGGATGCCCTGTCGGGCTCATCATGAGCCATCAACTGACCCGACAGCTCGCCACGCCGTACGGGATCTCGCTCTTCAGCAAGCGGAAGGTGACCTGTGTCATGGACGGCGATCCGCTCATCGTGGACGAATCGGAATCCGTGGAACGCGTGGCCAAAATGACCACAATGCGCGAGGAGGGGAAGGCGTACGACGATATCGTGGTGACACGCCAGGGCAAACCTCTCGGAGTGGTTTCCGTGCATCACATCGTGGAGTCCATGGCCTCGCTCCAGGTGGAAATGGCCAAGGGCTCCAATCCCCTGACTGGACTTAGCGGCAACCTGGCCCTGGAATCCGAGATGGAAAAACGGATGGATCTAGGTTGGCCCTTCCATATCGTGTATGCCGATCTGGACCATTTCAAAGCCTTCAACGACACCTACGGCTTTCAACAGGGCGACCAGATGATCCTCCTTCTGGCCAGGATCCTGCAGCGCTGTCAGCGGCGTTACGGAGATCCCTCGGATTTCCTCGGACATGTGGGCGGGGACGATTTCGTCCTGATCTCGGCCGCGGACCCCGAACGCCTGTGCCTCGGAGTGACTCGCTGCTTCGAGCGGGCGAGCCGGGGATGCTACAACGCCCAGGATCGCCGAAGAGGCTGGATGGATGCCCCAACTCGGGAGGGCGACAGCGCAAGGGTGTCCCTGGTCACTGTTTCGCTTGGCATCATGCGCGTGGACGGCCCCACCTCACTGAAACGAATCGGCGAGCGGGCCGCTGAGGTCAAGAAATACGCCAAATCCCAGACAGGCAACTGCTACATTCGGGATCGTCGCGCTCCGCCAGGAAAAAGCGGAACGAGCAGCAAATAACTCGAGACGCATGAACAAGCGGACGCCCCCTTCCAGCTACAGCCCGACAAGACGTAAGCGCTCCCTCGCCCTCTCCTGCCCCGTTCTTTTCCAAACCTACCCGCAAACACCGTTCGATTTAATGAATCTGTAATCGAGCTGACATTGCCATGTAACACATCTCAGCAACAGTGCTCGAAATGATCAATCCGGGGAGAACGCTTGCTTCAGCATGGTGTGAAGCGAGTTCTCCCCACAAACAACCCGATAGGGGGTAGGAGGTCACATATGCATGCTCAAGCGAAGTCGCATCACGAAAAATCCAATCCCGTCTTGTGCGGATTGCCTCGTTCTGTCTGCCTTCTGGTAGCGATGCTCCTGATGATCGTGACTTGCGTGGCGTCAACAGCTCCCTCGGTCCTGGCCGGAGAGCACAGGTGCAGCCACAGAGGGGATCTCGACGAACGCTACTGCGACGACAACCGGAACCTGGTCGCGGATCTCCCCCTGGACAGCTCCGAGTGGGCCAATCCGGACACCTTGATCTTCTCCTACGTGCCCGTGGAGGACCCGGCCCTGTACAAGGGAATGTTTCAACCCTTTCTGGACCACCTGGAGGATGTGACCGGCAAGAATGTCCGCTACTACTCGGCCCAGTCCTATGCGGCCCAGATCGAGGCATTGCGCAGCGGCAGGCTGCATGTGGCCGGCCTTTCCACAGGCTCGACCCCTTTCGGTGTCAATATCGCCGGATTCAAGCCCTTTGCCATCATGGGGACGGACGAGGGGGAATACGGGTACAAGATGCAGGTCATCGTTCCCGACGAGAGCTCCGTCACCTCGTTGAAGGAGCTGGAGGGAAAAACCGTGGCTCACACCGAACAGGCCTCCAACTCCGGTAATCAGGCGCCTCGGGCCCTGCTTCCCCAACAGGGGTTGGAGCCTGGCGAGGACTACGAAGTGGTCTACTCCGGAGGCCACGACCGGAGCATCCTGGGCGTAGCGAACGGCGATTACGCCGCGGCCCCTGTCGCCTCATCCGTGCTGGACCGCATGGCGGACCGCGGTGCCGTGGACATGGACGAGGTCCGCATCATTCACCAAAGCCAGGCCTTTCCCACGACCTCCTTCGGGCATGCGCACAATCTCCATCCCAGTCTGGCTCGCCTGGTGCAAAAGGCCTTCTTCACCTTCGAGTTCGAGGGGACCAAGCTGGGCAAGGAATTTGCCGACGTGGATCGCTTCCTCCCCATTACCTACAAGAACAACTGGAAAGTGATTCGAACCATCCAGGACCAGAACAACGTGGCGTACACAAAGGACAATATCAGCGAATAAACAACGGTTTGGTCTTGCCCCACACTGCAAAGCACCCTCCTGATCATCGAACCGGAGCCATCCCCGCCTTCATGGTTCCGGTTCGAGACTTTATTTTTTTAAGGAGAAAGCATGCTGCACATCCAGAATCTGACCAAAACCTATCCCGACGGATTGACCGCTCTCAGGGAATGTACGCTGTCTGTTGATGAGAGCCAGGTCGTGGCCGTCATCGGCCCCTCCGGGGCAGGCAAAAGCACCTTCCTGCGCTGCATCAATCGTCTTGTGGAGCCGACTCGAGGTCAAATCCTCCTGAACGGCACGGAGATAACCGCGCTGAAAGCCAGAAGGATGCGCCGGATGCGTCGATGCATGGGCATGATTTTTCAGGAGTACAACCTCGTGGAGCGCCTGACGGTCATGGAAAACGTGCTTTCCGGGCGTCTTGGCTTCGTCTCCCTGTACCAGGCCCTTTTCCGCCGGTTTCCCCAGGAAGACACCAAATCGGCCTTCGAGCTGCTGGAACGGGTTGGCCTCTCGGGGTACGAAAACAGTCGGGCAGACGCCCTGTCCGGTGGACAACGCCAGCGGGTGGGCATCGCGCGCGCTCTAATCCAGCAACCACGAATCCTGCTCGTGGACGAGCCTACATCCTCGCTCGACCCAAAGACAGCCCGCACCATCATGTCCCTGATCTCCGAGCTCACTCGGGAGCACCGCATCCCCGCCCTGCTCAACATCCACGACGTGGGCCTGGCCACGGAGTTCGCCCAGAGGATCGTCGGCATGAGTCAAGGGCAAATCGTCTTCGACGGCCCCCCGCATACCGTGGACACTCCCAGCCTTGATCGCATCTTCGGCGAAGCGGACTGGGGGACGACGAACGCCGTCACCTCCCGGACGCCAGACTCCTCCCAGAACGATCCCCTGATCGAGGTCTCGGAAAGAAACGCTGTCGTGGAGACCGTGAAGGCATGAGTCATAGGGCTGTCGAGACAAAAACATTAGGGGCGCCTTGGCGTCCTCCCCCCAAAATCCAAACCCCTTGGATACGCTGGCTTTTTCTGGCTGCCATCTGTCTTTATCTTATCTATGCCATCGGGGACGTGCGCTTGAACCCGAAACGGTTTATTGCGGGCATTCCCCGTGTCGCCGAGATGCTCGAAGTCATGCTCCCTCCCGATTTTTCCCGCTGGAATCTGCTTTTCAGCGGTCTTCTGGAAAGCATTCAGATGGCGGTCATATCCACCGCCGCGGGCATTGTGCTGGGCATTCCCATTGCCGTCGGGGCGGCGAGGAACTTGGTTCCCGGCCCGGTCTACGTCCTCTTCCGCGGCTATATCGGGATGGTCCGCACGATGCCCGAAGTACTGATGGCCATCTTCTTCGTCAAGGCTATTGGCTTCGGCGCCTTCGCCGGCATGCTCACCCTGACCATGGCCTCCACCGCTTTCGTGGGCAAGCTTCTGGCCGAGGAGATCGAGGCGATCGACCCCGGACAGATGGAGGCCATCCAGGCCACTGGAGCGGGATGGTCCAAGGTGCTTCTCTACGGCATTCAGCCCCAGGTCATGCCGCGCTACATCGGCCTAAGCATCTATCGCTGGGACATCAACTTCCGGGAATCCGTCATCCTGGGCATCGTGGGAGCGGGGGGCATCGGGGCAACCCTGTACAACGCCTTTGGACGCTATGAATACGATTTCGGCCTGGCCATCCTGCTGGCCATGATCGCCATCGTCCTCATAGCGGAATGGGGCAGTGGGGAAATCAGGAGACGCATCCAATGAGCCCGGCGAGCCATTTTCTCGGAGCTTCCTTTGGCGTTCGGAAACCCGTGAGCCGGATCAAGCGGCTGGGCGGATTCATGATGAAGCTCCTATCCGTGGCAATCGTGGTCTGGTCAGCAACGAGCATCGATATCTATTGGCCCTTCATCCTGGACGCCCCGAGTCAGCTTCTGGACCTGGGCTGGCGCATGATGCCGCCGGATTTCAGCTTTGTGGACGACGTGATCCCGCCCATGCTGGAAACCATCAATATCGCGACCCTGGGCACCATCCTCGCCGCCGGTCTATCCGTTCCAGTCGCCTTCATGGCGGCGCAAAACACCACCTGGAATCAGACGACTCTCTGGACCGGGCGAATCATTGTGGTCACGTCCCGCTCAGTGAACGAACTGGTCTGGGCCATCATTTTTGCCGAGATTTTCGGACCCGGTCCCATGGCCGGAGTTGTCGCCATAGCCGTCAGCTCCGTAGGGTTTACCAGCAAGCTCATCGCCGAGGGCATCGAGGAGATCGATCGGGGCCAGGTGGAGGCTATCTCTGCCACTGGCGCCGGCAGGGGCCAGGTCCTGGTCTATGGGATCGTTCCGCAGATCATGCCCACCGTGGCCGGAGTGCTCACATTCCGCTGGGACATCAACATTCGCCAATCCTCAGTTATCGGCCTCGTCGGAGCAGGGGGAATCGGTATCACCCTGAACAGCGCCATGAATCTGTTCAACTGGGATCAGGTGACCGTGATCCTTCTGGCCATTCTCCTGGCGGTTCTCGCCAGTGATTGGGTGTCCGACATCCTTCGCAGGCAATTCATATGATCCTTTCTTTTGTTTCAATGAAAGCTCTTTTCGAGACGGAAATGAGCTAACCACTCGTTCCCCGCCGGGAACAAGGAGGTGAAGCATGAGTCACGCAGGTTCTGCTTCAGCCCAGGGATTCCGGATGGACGTCCACGTGCACTCCAAGCACTCCAGAGGATCCTCCCAGTGGCTCCTGCACAAGCTCAACTGTCCGGAGAGCTTCTCGGAGCCTAAATGCATCTACGACAGAGCCAAAAGTCAAGGCATGGACCTGGTTACCATCACCGACCACAACTCTCTCGCCGGGAGCCTGGACATCGCCCATCTGGACGACACCTTTCTCAGCGAGGAGATCACGGCGAAATTCCCCTCTGACGGATGCAAGATGCACATTCTCGCTTTGGATATCTCTGAAGAGCAGCACAGGGAGATCCAAAAGCTGCGGGGCAACATCTATGAGCTCACCAGCTATCTGCAGAGGGAGGCCATCTTCCACGCAGCGGCCCACCCCCTGTACGACATCAATCACCTGCTCACCTGGGAGCACGTGGAACAGCTCCTTCTCCTCTTCAACACCTTCGAGCTCAACGGGGCCCGAGAAAGCTCCCAGAACACGGTATTGCAAACCATCCTCGAGGAGCTGGACCCGGCTGTCATGGAACGTCTGGCGAACAAGCACAACCTGGCGCCGCCGACTTCCGAGCCCTGGAAGAAGAACCTTATCGGCGGCTCGGACGATCACTCCTCCCTGAATATTGCCAGGCTCTACACCCTTGCCCGAGGAACCCGAAACAAGGATCAATTCCTGCGATCCATATTTTCGGGTCAGGGCCGGGTTCTGGGAGCTCCGGCCACCCCGTGGACCATGGCGCACAATCTCTACGGCATCGGGTACCAGTTCTACAGGAACAAGCTCGGGCTGCACAAAGTGATGGGCAAGGACGCCTTCACCCAGTACATCGATGCGATCCTGACCGGAGGCATGCCAGGCGGTATCAGCCTGAAAAATCGCCTGTTGTCCAAGTTTTGCGGTCGACGGATCCTGCGCAGGGTGCTCGGCAGCGTCGGAGACAGTTGGATGGAGAGCGTGTTCTTCGAGGCGCAAAACAGGGTGATCCGCGACCTGAAACAGGATAAGCGGATCCGCTGGCCAGGCAGCTCGAAGAGGGAAAAGGAGTGGTACCATCTGGTCCGGGAGATCTCGGAAAAAGTGGGAACCCGCTACGCGGACTCGGTGGTCAGCAACCTTTCCCAGGCTCGCTTCGCGGGCCTCTTCCAGTCCCTGGGCTCGGCGGGGACTTTTTCCACACTGCTTGCTCCCTATTTCATGGCCTACTCCATGTTCGGCAAGGACAGGGAGTTCGGGCGGTTCTGCCTCCGTCGCTTCCGAGAGTTAACGTCCCCGGAAAGAAAGTTTGCTCCCGCCAGGCAGGCCGTATTCACGGACACCTTCAACGAGATAAACGGGATCGCTACAACCCTGCGACAACAACTCCGTGCGGCCAAGGCCGACAACACGCCCTATTTTGTCCTGACCTGCGGCCAACAGGCCGAGCCGGAAGAGAACGGCGTGATCAGCTTCCCCTCCCAGGGCACGTTCCAGCTTCCGGAATATCCGGAGCAGGAGCTGCACTACCCTCCCTTTTTCCAGATCCTCGACTACTGCTACAGGCAGGAGATCACGCATATTCACAGCTCCACACCGGGTCCCATGGGGCTGACCGCCCTAGGCATTGCCAAGGTGCTGCAAGTCCCTCTACAGGCGACCTATCACACCGCGCTGCCGGAGTACGTCCGGGAACGCACTGGAGACAAGGACATGGAAGAGATGATGTGGAAGTACATCCTGTGGTACTACAAGCAGATGGATACCGTCTTCGTACCCTCGAACACTATCACTCAACAGCTCATCCAGAGAGGATTGGACAAGAACAGGGTGCGCACGCTTTCCCACGGCACGGACACGGAAGCATTCCATCCCAGTAAGCGCAACGGCTTCTGGGCCAAATACTTCCCGAACTCGCCCGATGTCTGCAAGCTCCTGTATGTTGGAAGAGTGGCTCGGGAAAAGGATCTGCATATCCTGACGGCCGCCTATAAGGAGTGTCTTCGGCATCGAAAGGATCTCAAGCTCATTGTTGTCGGCTCCGGTCCGTATCTTCACCAGATGCAGTCCGAGCTTTCCGGCTACGATGTATGTTTTACAGGCGAGCTGAGAGGGGACGATCTGGCCCAGGCCTACGCCTCGAGCGATATCTTCGTCTTTCCCTCTTCCACGGACACATTCGGCAAGGCTGTCCTCGAGGCCCAAGCCTCCGGCTTGCCGGTGATCGTCTCCGACGAGGGTGGACCCAGGGAAGTCATGAGCACCGACAGAACCGGTCTTGTGTTTCGAGCGCGGCAGTCCCATGCCCTGGCTTCCGCTATCCTTTCTCTCGTGGATGAGCCAGGACTCATTCGGCGTATGGGCGAGCAAGCCAGGGCTACGAGCCGAGACAGATCCTTCCAGGCCGCCTTCCGAGAGCAATGGACCTTTACCTCACAGCAATCCCGGACCTGCTGGCCAGCTCAACAAGACTCAACTACAACATGAAAGCAGCTCAGCTTTCGATATATACATGAAGGCCCAATTTTTACTGTATTTCAAGCAGTGCATACGGATTTAACTTTTAATATTTCAATAAGTTAATATTGATCTATCTCATTGGGGAGTACTACTTTCCCATCAAGGACGCGGGCCAGACAGACGAGGTTCGATAATGGACGACTCGTTACGCCCTGGGCATGGGATGCAAGCGGTAGACACTCCGCTCTCATCCGAGAAGCGACCTTTCTGATGGGAAGAGGCTGTATATCACAAACATGTCAAGCACATGAATAGATCGCCCCACGGGCCCACCATTGCCCGTCTTTCCCTTCCAAAAAATCGACATCCCCACCGATGAAAACCGCTTTGCACATGTAAGGTCTTCACTCGCAGCTTAAACGGGGACAATCCAGAACGATACATGGACGGCCGTGATGCCAGGATTCGACGATAGCACCAACACTTCGCCGTCAGTCTTGTACCCAATGCCGTTCATTTCCTTGCATAGATCCATCCAGTCATCCCTCTCTAAACAGGGATTCTCACCAGTCAGATCAGTAAAGGCCATCGCTAGTCCTGACACAGCTTAGCCATCATCCATGCTCCTTTTGTACAAATCTCTTCGATCGCCTGCCTGCCCGTCACATCCTTGACAGGTAGCTCACGCCCTACAGTCCAGTCCCAGCACTGGTTCCGCGGTACATCCTTGAGATGTTGCACAGCACAACTGTCATGAACTCCACATGCTTATGATCCGTCAGAACATGTTGCAAGAAGGATTCGTCATCTTTGTTCTTAACATATTTTTAAAAATTTTGTCATACAAAAGAAATATTCCTTTGTTCTCTTAGCCCGAGTTGAGGTTGTCGATGACTTTATGTGCACGAAAGATCATAAATCCATCGATCGAGAGACTTTAAATTCTCAATGTGTTAAACAGTCTAAACCAAGGAGAAAGCAGGTATGCGAAGTTGGAGTGAAACAGCACGAAAATTTGGTTTTCTCGTTTCCTTTTTTGCTTTGGTTCTGGTTATGTCAAGTCCTGCCCAATCAGAAGTCGTTTTTGAGAAAGATGATGTTAAAATCACATTAGAGTCAGAAGTTGAGGCTGAGTATGACGTTTACAATTTCGAGGGTGCTGAAACGCTTGTTAAGGGAGCTGATGAGGACAGATTCTACGGAAGCTGGGACAATACAGTCGCTTTCGGACTGAGAGCAGAGTACACCGACATGTGGACCGGAAAGTATGTTCTCGAGTTCGCACCTTTTAGTGATGATGATTCATCAGCAGGAGGGAGTGAAGGCGAGTTGGAGCCTGAAACTATAGTAGGTTATATTGACTATAACTCCAAGAATCAAGGTTTCTACGGCACTGTAGGAAGGGTCGCAAATAACTTCGGTACGCACTATTTATTCTACGGAGACGAGGAGGACACAGGCGCCAGAGTAGGGTTTAACGGCCAAAATTACATGTTTACCATGGGCAGCTATGTCAATGATGAGACAGGTATAGATGACGAAGATCGGAACATGCACTATGTCGAGCTTATCTATGACCTGAATGAAAACAATTATATCAGTGTTTACGATGTCTATATAGACGAAAATGAAGCGGGTAACAAAAAAGACCTTCACAACCTGGCCCTGAGTTACACTGGCAGCTTGAATGCAATCAATATCAGCGCCGATGTCAACTATCAATTCGGAGATGTAGGCGAGGGTGATAACGAACAGGATTTTGCCGGGTACGCCGGAATCGCCACTGTCGAATACGCAGCGGACAAATTCGCCCCCTATGTGACCCTGGGTTACGGCTCCGGAGACGACAACCAGGATGATGACACGATTGACACCTACCAAGGTGTTGCCGGAGACCTGGCTTCCCCGCTGCTCGCTTTTGACACCTCAGTCTTGGGAGCCACCGACAGCGAAAACACGTTGTCCAATGCGATGCTGGGCACCGTGGGCATGGATATTCAAGTCAACGAGAAGCTCAGCCTCACCCCTTCGCTTTCCTACATTCAGCGGGTGGAAGATGTCGATGTAAAAGATCGAGATGGTAATGTTGTGGGTCAGGACGACTCAGCCGGCACGGAAGCCAATCTGATTTGCGCCTATAACTTTTCCGGGCCCGTGGAATTCGAAGCCATCGGTGCCTATATGTTCACCGACGAGGGCATTGGCTACGAGGATCCGGAAAATGCGTATGGTATCGAAGCCGCGCTCACCATGAGTTTCTAATCATGGTGCGTGCCAATCGTTTATGAATAATTCTCTGTAACGGTAAAGGAAAGTATCGTTTGGACCGAGCTGCCATGAAGTGCCAGCTCGGTCCATTTTTTACGATGGGAGCGCCATCAACGAACCGAGCCCCAGAGGCAGAACCTCTGGGGCTCGGTTCGTTGATGGCGAATTCATTCTCCTAGCTTCGTCCTAAGGAGGCGATCATGATCTGGCGAGGGCAGGAAGTACGGCGGGGTAAAAAAACAAGGAGAACGGACCCCCCAACCGATTAGAACACCTCAGCCTCAAACCAGAAGAGCTGCGCCTTGCCGCTCTGCCAGCAATTTGGGGGCAGACCGGCCTTGACACAGGTCTGGGAGAGGAAGGTCTCCCGGTCCCAGCCCTGCTCCGAGGCGACCTGGGGCAGCAACAGGCCGGAGTGAACCCCTTTCTGCACCACCAGGCCGTGCCGTCCGGGCACCACGGCCTCCGGGTCGGGGCAGGGCTCGATGGGGCTCATGATGGAGATCTCGATCTCGATCCGCTCCAGCTCGGAACGGCCCAGGGGCGGGAAGCGGGGATCGCTGAAGGCGGCCTGCTTGGCCATGCTGGCCACATTCTCGTGCACCTCTTCATCGGCCCAGAGATGCCCGATGCAGCCCCGCAGCTGGCCAGCGATCTTCAGGGTCACAAAGACCCCGTACTTCTCCAGCAGCCTGTCCGTGGGCGGCTGGGGCAGCTCAACCGACCCGTCGAACTCCTGCTGGATGCTCTTGAAGGCCAAATCCCGCAGATAGCTCTTCTCCTCGTCCGTCAGGGAAAAGCGAAAGCCCTGCTGTTGCATACGCCCTCACCCCTTATT